>DASTVC010000287.1:0-5876 GCA_035759295.1 Longimicrobium sp.
GCGCGCCGCGCGTTCGGTGCGGCCCGCCTGCGCCAGCGCGCGCACGGCCCACAGCGCCGCGTGCGTGTACTGGCCGCCGTTCTCGCGCACGCCCGGCAGGTAGCCCTTGATGTAGCCGGGATCGTGCGGCGTCCGGTCGAACGCGGGCGTGAGCAGGCGGATGATGCCGTCGCGCTCGGAGACCAGGTGCCGCTCCAGCGCATCCAGCGCCTGCTCCGAGCGCTCCGCCGGCGCCACACCCGAGAGCACGGCCCACGCCTGCGCGATGGCGTCGATGCGGCACTCGTCGTTCGCCGCGGAGCCCAGCGGCGCGCCGTTGTCGTAATAGGCGCGGCGATACCATCCGCCGTCCCATCCACCCTCGTTCAGCGCCTCGCCCAGGCTGGCGCGGTAGGCGCGGTACTTTTCCGCCCGCTCCGCATCCCCCCGCCCGTCGACGATGGGGATGAAGTCGTCCAGGATGCCGTGGAGAAAGAAGCCCAGCCACACGCTCTCGCCGCGGCCCTCGCGGCCTACGCGGTTCATCCCGTCGTTCCAGTCGCCGGTGCCCATCAGCGGCAGGCCGTGCGCGCCGCGGGTGAGCGAGCGGTCGATGGAGCGGCAGCAGTGCTCGTAGACGCTGGCGCGCTCGCCGGAATCCTCCGGGAAGAGGAAGGTCTCGTCCTCCCCCTCGGCGAGGTGCTCGGCGGTCACGAAGGGAGCGCTCTCATCCAGCACCCCGGCGTCACCCGTGGAGGCGACGTAGAAGGCGGTGATGTACGGAAGCCAGAGCAGGTCGTCGGCAAAGCGCGTGCGGATGCCCTTGCTGAGCGGCGGGTGCCACCAGTGCAGCACGTCGCCTTCCACGAACTGGTGGCTGGCGTGGAGGACGATCTGCTGCCGCGTGAGCTCAGGCCGCAGGTAGACCAGCGCGGACGAGTCCTGCAGCTGGTCGCGGAACCCGAACGCGCCGCCGGACTGGTAGAACGCGGTGCGCCCCCACATCCGGCAGCTCAGGTTCTGGTACGCCAGCCAGCCGTTCACCATCAGGTCCAGCTCCGGCGACGGCGTCTGCACCTGCACCCCGCTGACGGTCTCGATCCAGAACGCCCGCGCTTCCTCCAGCGCGTCGTCGACCGCATCCGCGCCGCGGTACTTCGCGACGATGGCGCGCGCGGCGTCCTCATCCGCCGCCTCGCCAAGGAGGAACGCGACCTCGGCGGACTCGCCCGGCGCGATCATCAGCGGCACCCGTAGAGCGGCGCAAGGGTCCAGCCCCGGGCCCGACGTGCCGTCCAGCGGCTCCGACGTCTGGAGTGCGGCGGGGGATTCGGCGGAGCCGTACGCGCCGAGAAACGACGTGCGATCCGTCGTCCACGACAGGCTCTGGTGCGCGCCGCGGGGGGCCCCCACCCCCGTCCCTTCCCCCACAAACTGCGTGGGGGAAGGGAGAATTCGATCCCGTTCCGACGCGATGACTGCTGCGGCAAAGCCCACACGCTGCGAAAACTCGCCGCGGTTCGGGTTGGTCGCGAGGATCGCCTCGGCCGCATCGTCCCAGCGGGTCGCGATGCTGGCGGCGGTCTCCTGCGGCAGGCCGCCGAGGACGAGCTGCGCATAGCTGAACGCGGAGATTCGGCGCGGACGGTCGCCGGTGTTCGTCAGCCGCAGGCGCACAATCTTCACGGGGTCGTGGCGCGGGACGAACATCGTCGTCTCCTGCTCCAGCCCCTGGCTCACGTGGCGAAAGCGCGAGTAGCCGAATCCGTGGCGCGCCTCGTACGATCCGGCGCCGGGCGCCGGGCCCGCCGTGGGCGACCAGAAGACGCCGGCATCATCGTCGCGCAGGTAGAGCGCTTCGCCGTGCGGATCGCTGACGGAGTCGTTGCTCCACGGCGTAAGCCGGTTCTCGCGGCTGTTGGCCGTCCAGGTGCTCGCGGCGCCGCTCTCCGAGACTACGAATCCCGTGTGCTCGTTGGCGATCACGTTGGTCCACGGCATCGGCGGCCGCACAGGTCCGTCGTCGCCCGCCGGCATGCGGATCACGTACTCGCGCCCATCCGCCGAAAATCCGCCAAACCCGTTGAAGAACAGAAGATCCTCGACGTCGGCGGAGGCCCTCTCCCCCGGCGGGCCTTTCGCTCGTTCCTCGCGACGGCCGGCGACCCCTCCCCCAAACTGCGGGGGAGGGGTGGTGGCCTGATGAAGCGCGTGCGTCAGCCATGACTTCGGGACGCCGAGCGACGTCTCATCGCCAGAATCCGCTGGCGGCGTGCTGTCGAAGGCAGCGCTGGCGGCGGCGAGATCCGCGTATCGATCCACGACCGCTTCTACATCCTGCTGCGCGGGGCCGGCACCGATTACTGCGATCAGCGTGGCGGATTCGCCAGGATCGAGCGTGACGACGCGGCGCAGGCTGAACACGGGGTCCAGTACGTTGCCCACGCTGCCGGAAAGCCGCGCGCCCACATCCATTGCCGCGGGCGAGGCCGTGGTCCGCCCCCGGCCGAGGAAGCGCGCGCGGTCCGTCTCGAACTCGGGCGCGGCGGCGTCATCGGCGAGCAGGCGGTGGGTCACCCACAGCGGCTCGTCGTCGGGGCTGCGCAGGCGGCGCCAGGCGACGAGGGCCTCGCGGTCCGCTATCCATCCCGTCTGCACGAACAGCTTGCTGAACGCGGGATGGGCCGCGTCGCCGGCGGGGGTGTTGAGCACCAGCTCGGCGTACGTCGTCACCTCGATGCGGCGCGGGCGTTCGCCGTGGTTGGTGAGCGTGATGCGGCGCAGCTCGGCGTCGCCCTCGGCGGGCAGGCGCACCTCCAGCCGCGTCTCCACGTCGCCGTCGCGGCGGACGAGCTCGGCGCGGCCGGCGGAGATGTGCGCATCGTACGCATCCGCCGGCCGGGCGGTCGGCTGATGGGCGGCGGACCAGACGTCGCCGGAATCCGCGTCGCGCAGGTAGACGAAGAAGCCGTCCGCGTCGCGGGTGCGGTCGGCGGTCCAGCGGGTGAGGGAGAAGCCGCGATAGCTGCTGCCGCCGCCTCCCGCGGCGGTGAACAGAACGGCGTAGTCGCCGCGGGCCAGCACGGCGGCGGTGGACTCGGAACGGGTCGGTCGATCGGCTGGCAGTGTCATTCCCGCGGGTAGATCGGATTTCGATTGCATGCCGCTGCTGCGGCTGCGCTTACGGCTTGTGATGCGCCCATAGCCAGCGCGGGAACGCGTCGCTGGACAGCAGGTCCACGGGGACGCGGTGCTCGCCGGCATCATACTCCCAGAACGTCACGCTGGCGCCCGGAACCGCCGCCAGCACGGGATAGACGGCGCGGTCGGGGGCGAACGGGCTGGCGTCGTCGCTGTTGCCGTGGATGATCCACAGGGGCGTACGCGCGACCGCCGCCGCCTGCGCCGGGTCCGGCACGCCGGCGATGGGGATGGCCGCCGCGAACAGGTCCGGCCGCAGCGCCAGCGCCGCGAACGTGGTGAACGCGCCCATCGAAAAGCCCAGCGCGTACACGCGCGACGAATCCACCGGCAGCTCAGCGCGCAGCCGGTCGATCAGCTCCAGCGTGGCGGGAAGCGGCCGCCCCGGCACCAGCCGGCGCACGTTCGCCTCGTCCATCACGTAGCTGAAGCTGCGCTCCGGCATCTGCGGCGCCAGCACGTACGCGGGATAGCGGCGGCGGATCTCCGGACTAGCCCAGGCCTTGGGCAAACCGTCCAGGTGCCGCTGGTTGTCGGTGCCGATGTAGTTCACGCCGTGAAAGACGACCACGAGCGGGTAGCGCTGGCCGGGCTGCGGACTTTCCGGCGGCAGCAGGCGGTAGGGGATCTCGACGCCGTCGCTGCCGCGAAAGGCGTGCGCCTGCCACTCGTCGCCCGGCTGCTCCTCGATGCGATCCACCGCGATCTGCGCCCGCACCTCCTCCACCGGCGACAGCGGCGCGACGACGCGGTAGCCCGGCGCGGGATCGGGCGCCTGCGCGGGCGATTTGTTCGACGCGCAGGCGCCCACGGCGGCGACGAGGGTCAGGAGCGCGAGAACGGAGGCCGGCCCGCGTCGCGGTGCGACGCGGGAGGCCCTCTCCCCCGACCGCCTTTTTGCTCGTTCCTCGCAACGGCCGTCGACCCCTCCCCCAACTGCGGGGGAGGGGTGAGGTGTGACGAAAGTGCACTGCGCTTCGGAGGAAGTCGAAGCGGGATCGAATTCTCCCCTTTCTCCCGCGCAGCGGGGGAGAGGGGCCGGGGGAGAGGGGGCCGCGTCGGGCGAAGTTCGATGGATTTCGAAGCGTCCCGGGCCTGCGGAAACCTCGAACCCGCATCGCCCCGCGTCGGTGAGCAACACGGCGTAGTCGCCGCCGGCCAGCAGGGCGGCGGTGGATGCGGAACCGGTCGGTCGATCGGCTGGCAGTGTCATTCCCGCGGGTAGATCGGATTTCGATTGTATACCGTTGTCACGGCAGCGCTTACGGCTTGTGATGCGCCCACAGCCAGCGCGCGAATGCGTCGCTGGACAGCAGGTCCGCCGGCACGCGGTGCTCGCCCGCATCCATCTCCCAGAACGTCACGCGCGCCCCGGGCACGGCCGTGAGTACGGGGAGGAACGCGCGATCCGGGCCGATGGGATTCTCCTCGTCGCTGTTGCCGTGGATGATCCACACGGGCGTGCGCGCCACCGCCGCGGCCTGCGCGGGATCGGGTACGCCGGCGACGGGGATGGCGGCCGCGAACAGATCCGGCCGCAGCGCCAGCGCCGCGAACGTGGTGGAGCCGCCCATCGAAAAGCCGATGGCGTACACGCGCGACGAATCCACCGGCAGCTCCCCCCGCAGCCGGTCGATCAGCTCCAGCGTGGTGGCCAGCGGGCGGCCGGGGACGGAGGCGCGCTCGATGGATTCCGGGCCGGCGGTGTAGTTGGCGCTGCGCTCCGGCATCTGCGGCGCCAGCACGTATGCGGGATAGTCGCGGCGGATCTGCGGCCGCGCCCAGGCTTTTACGAAGCGGTTGAGGTGCGCCTCGTTGTCCGTCCCGATCTCACCCGAACCGTGGAACAGCACGACGAGCGGATAGCGGCGGCCGGGCTGCGGATTCTCCGGCGGAAGCAGGCGATAGCGGATCTCGACGCCGTCGCTGCCGCGGAACGTGTGCGCTTGCCACGCGTCCGCCGGCAGCCGCTGGATCTCGGCGAGCGCGCTGTCCGCCCGCGCCTGTGCATCCGCCGCCAGAGGCGCGACCAGTCGGTAGCCGGGCGCGGGGTCGGGATGCGATGCGGACGATTCGTTCTGCGCGCAGGCACCCACGGCGAAGATGAGGCTCAGGAGCACGAGAACGAACGACGGAGCGCGTCGCGGTGCGACGCGGGGGGCCCTCTCCCCCGGCGGCCTTTTTGCTCGTTCCTCGCAACGGCCGTCGACCCCTCCCCCAACTGCGGGGGAGGGGTGGGGTGCGCCGGGAGTGCAGTGCGCTCCGGAGGAATTCGAAGCGGGACCGAATTCTCCCCTTTCTCCCGCGCAGCGGGGGAGAGGGGCCGGGGGAGAGGGGGCCGCCCGGGCGCCAGTTCGATGGATTTCGAAGCGTCCCAGACCCTCGGCAACCTCACGCCCGCGTCGCGGTGCGACGCGGGGGGCCCTCTCCCCCGACGGCCTTTTTGCTCGTTCCTCGCAACGGCCGTCGACCCCTCCCCCAACTGCGGAGGAGGGGTGGGGTGTACCGAAAGTCCAGTGCGCTTCGGAGGAAGTCGAAGCAGGATCGAATTCTCCCCTTTCTCCCGCGCAGCGGGGGAGAGGGGCCGGGGGAGAGGGGGCCCCGTCGGACGCAGTTCGATGCAATTCGAAGCGCCCCACCGCCTCAACAACCCCAACCTCCCCCAGGGTTTTTTGGGGGAGGTGCGAGCCTAAGCG
>DASTVC010000288.1:0-4724 GCA_035759295.1 Longimicrobium sp.
GATCACTTCGTCGTGGGTCATCCGCATGCCGGTGGAGGCGCCCCGGCCGGAGACCAACGCGCTGGTGCCGGCTACGCGGCAGATCGTCGCCGTTCGCGAGGTGGGTGGCGCCGTGGTGCCGGCCGCCACCGCCACGCTGGCCGCCGCCCCGCCCGCGGCGCCCGCCGCGCCCGCTCCGCCCGCCGCGCAGACGGCGCTGGCCGTGAACGATCCCGCCCCCGCCGCCGTGCCCGAAGTCCAGGCGCCCACCGCCGAACAGGTCGTCAGCAGCGTGATCGAGGCGCGGCAGGAAGGCGCGCGGCTGTCGGACCGGCGGCGGGTGATCGGGCACGCGGAGCTGGAGCGCACACCCTTTCCCAGCGCCTTCGAGCTGGTGCAGACCCTGCGGCCCGGGTGGATGCGCGCCCGCGGCAGCGACGCGCTGGTGATGACCCCCGTCGCCACCCGCGACGGCATCGCCATGGCCATCCAGGACGAAACGCCGATCACGGTGTGGGTGGACGGGCGCCTGTACGGCACGCTGGAGTCGCTGAAGACCATTCCCCAGGGCGACATCGACTACATCGAGCACTACGACAGCATGGAGGCTCAGCAGCGGTTCGGCGCGGGCAACGCCCAGGGCGCCATTCACGTGGTGCGGCGGCGCCGCTGACCCCCTGATCCCAGGAAAGACGGCTCACACGGAGGGCGCGGAGAAATGTCTCTCCGCGCCCTCCGTGTTTCGTTCTGTCGCAGGCCCAGGCGGCTTATACCGGGGGGATTCCACCCGTCGCGCCGTGCCCGCCTCCGAGCATGGCGATTACCTTCTGCAGCACCTCGCGGCGCTCCTTGAGGTCGTCGCGGTAGTCCTTGGCGTCCGTTCCGGAGATCTCCGTTCCCATCTCGGCCTCCGCGTTCTCCAGCACGTCGCGCAGAATGGCCAGCTCGGAATCGGAAAGGTTGAGATTGGGCATCTGGCTCTGCAGTCCGAAGGTTCTGGTTCAGGGTTCCACCGATCTTCCCCGACCCACGACTGCAATCAATCTGCCGGACCGATCACACGCCGCCGCGGCGCACGCTCCGTCCGTCCACCAACTCGGCGGTTAGCGAAACGTTGCTAACGTCGACGCGAGTAGTTTGAGGGATTTTCACTTACGCGGCGAACTCGAATACCGGAGTCTGAGCCATGCGATCCGGCTGCCTCCCGCTCCAGATGATAGCCTGGAGCTGCTCAACGGTTTCGGGGGAATAGAACCGCTCACCGGTCTCCGGATCGACGCGCGCAGGAACGTTTTCGACGATGACCATGCGTCCCTGGCACTCCACCGAGTACGTGACGAGGGATTGCACCAGGCGGTCTTCGCGTTTGTAATCCATCCTTATCCCGCCCGCTTGGTCTTGCGGCGGAGGAAGTCGCGCATGATGTACTGGCCGAGGGTCATGGTGCTGGTGAAGTAGGCCTTGCCACGCGCGATCTGGGTGACCTGGTTCACGAACGCCACCAGCGCGGGGTCGCGCGCCAGCATGAAGGTGTTGATCAGGATCCCGCTCTTGCGGCAGGCGCCCACCTCGGTGAACGTCTCGTTCAACACGAAGTGGTCCAGCCCCATGCTGTTCTTGTAGACGCGCCCGTCCGGCAGGGTGACGGCCGACGGCTTGCCGTCCGTGATCATCACGATCTGCCGCATGTCCTTGTTCTGCGCCAGCAGCAGCCGCCGGGCCAGCTTGAGCCCCGCCGCCGTGTTGGTGTGGAACGGCCCCACCTGCGCGTGCGCCAGCCGCCCCGTAGGGATTTCCTCCGCCGTGTCGCCAAAGGTCACCACCTTGAGCGTGTCGCCGGGGAACTGCGTGCGGATGAGGTGCGTGAGGGCCAGCGCCACCTTCTTGGCCGGCGTAAAGCGGTCTTCGCCGTACAGGATCATGCTGTGGCTGGTGTCCAGCATGAGCACCGTGGCGCAGCTGGATCGATACTCCGACTGGTGCACGTGCAGGTCGCCGTACTCCAGCGGCAGCGTGCCGTCGTCGCGCAGGCCTTCGCGGGCCAGGGCGCTCTTGAGGGTGGCGGGGATGTCCAGGTTCAGCGTGTCGCCGAACTCGTACTGCCGGCTGGCGGCCTCGGCTTCCACGCCGGTGGCCAGGTGCGGCGTCTCGTGGCTGCCGAACGACGAGCGCCCCATGGCCCCCAGCAACTGGCGCAGCGTACGGTATCCCAGGAAGTCGATCCCCTTGCCGGTGAGCGAGAACTCCACCTGCCGCGACGCCTCGCGCGCCTCGTCGATCTTGCCCTCGCCCTGCATCTGCTCGTAGCCGGCCGGCATCTGCGGCTGCTCGCCGACGTTGAGGTATCCCTCGTCCACCATGCGCTGGATCAGCCGGTCCAGCAGCTCGGCGATCTGCTGCTGCACCGCCTCGTCGGGCTCGCCGTCGCCGCGCAGCTCGCTCACCATCTCCGGCGTGAGCTGGCCGCTCTCCAGCAGCGCCCGCAGCAGCGCCTCCTTGAGCGCGTCCATGCTGCGGTCGTCCTCGTCGCCGCCGAACTCGCCCCACCACGGGTTGAAGTGCCGGCCCCCCGCGAACCCGCTCTGCAGCAGAAAGTCGCTGAGCTGGTCCAGCAGCGCCTGCAGGTTCATGGCGTCGGCCATGTGGCCGGTAAAGCGGGAGTAGCTGGTAAAGCGCATGGGGACCCTCAGGGGGGAGGCTGCAGAGGCGGGAATCCGGCCGGACCCTCACCCGCTCGCTGATGCTCGGGTATATACGTCACGACCGCGCCCGGCGCGTTTCCGCGGTTGAAGCCCCGCCGGGCGAGCTCCGCGAGCCTGGGGCGGGGCTTATGGCATTTCCAGCCGCGGGCTTCAACCCGTGGCGGCCGCGCACGGGACCCGGCGGCGCACGTTGCGGGCCATCCCGGCCGTGGCGCGGGGGTGCCCTGCATCGTAAGATAAAGCCGGATCAACCGTTTCGCACAGAAGTACATACGAGGCACCACGGACGAGCAGATTCCGGAGGCGGACGCGCCGGAGCGGGGCCCCTTCGACCCCGCCGCGCTCCCCCTCCGTTCGCCTTTACGGGAGGACCCCGACGCCACCGCGCCGACGGAAGCAGTGATCCCGCCGGCGCGGGCGTTCGGCGCGCTGCGGCACCGCAACTTCCGCGTCTTCTACGCCGGCCACATCCTCTCCCTTACCGGGACGTGGATGCAGAGCACGGCGCAGGGGTGGCTGGTGCTGGAGCTCACCAACAGCGCGCTGCGGCTGGGGATCGTCACGGCCGTCACGTCCATGCCGGCGCTGCTGTTCACCCTGTGGGCGGGCGACCTGGCGGACCGGCACGACAAGCGCCGCATCATCCTCATCGCCCAGTCCGTGTCGCTGTGCGCCGCGCTGGTGCTGGCGGTGCTCACGGGGACGGAGCGCATCACCTACGGTGCGCTGCTGGGGCTGGTGTTCGTGCTGGGTTCGGCCAACGCCTTCGAGCTCCCCACCCGGCAGGCATTCTTCGTGGAGCTGGTGGGCCCGGCGGACCTGAACAACGCCATCGCCCTCAACTCGTCCGCGTTCAACGCCACGCGCATCGTGGGCCCGGGGCTGGCGGGGGCGATGATCGGGACGCTGGGGATCGCGGCGTGCTTCTACGCCAACGCGTTCTCGTACGTGGCCGTCATCACCGCCCTGCTGATGATGCGGATCCCCGTGTTCACTCCCGCCGCGCGCACCACGTCCACGATCGAAAACATCCGCGAGGGGCTGGCGTACATCCGCTCCGACCGGCTGGTGCGCACGCTGGTGTGGATGATCGCGGGGATGTCGGTGACCGCGCTGCCGTACGTAATGCTGCTCCCCGTCTTTGCCCGCGACGTGCTGCGGGTGGGCGCGCCCGGCCTGGGCTCCATGCTGGCGGCGACGGGGACAGGCGCGCTGGTGTCCGGCGTAGCGCTGGCGTCGGGGCGGCTGCGGCTGCCGCGCGGACGGCTGATCCTCGGCGCGGGGACGCTGCTGGCGGTGGTGCTGGTCGCGTTCGCGCAGTCGCGGTCGTATCCCCTGTCGCTGGTGCTGCTGGCGCTGTGCGGGTTCACCATGATCCTGAACAACGCCAGCGTGAACGCGCTGCTGCAGTCGCGGGTGCCGGACCGGCTGCGGGGGCGGGTGATGTCGGTCTACGTCTTCATGTTCATCGGGATGACGCCGCTGGGGGCGCTGCAGGCGGGCGCGGTGGCCCGCTGGTTCGGCGCCCCCGCCGCGCTCACCGCCGGCGCCTGCGCGCTGCTGCTGATCCTCGCGTGGATCGTGATGAACGTCCCGGAGCTGCGGGCGGCGGAGTAAGGGGAGCGTGCCGGGAATCCCCGGGCTGAAGCCCGGGGCTGGAAATGCCATAAGCCCCGCCCTGGGCGCGCTACGCTTGCCCGGCGGGGCTTCAACCGACCCATCGGGTGTGCACTCCACATTCGGTGCGGCAGGAACCCGTCCGCGCAGGCGGACATCGCGTCTTCCCAGCCGCGAATTCATTCGCCACGGCGGCCGGCGAACCCTCACCCGGCTCGTTCCTCGCCTGCCCTCTCCCGCAAACGGCGCGGGAGGGGGGGTGACTCGTTTCTACAGGCCGCGCGCCGGAGCGGCTGAAGCCGCCGCAACGAAAGCGGACAGCCCCGCAAACCGCGCGGGGCTTCACCCGATCCATCGGGTGTGCCTCCACCTTCGGTGCGGCGGGAGCCCGTCCGCGCAGGCGGACATCGCGTTTCCCCAGCCGCG
>DASTVC010000289.1:0-6071 GCA_035759295.1 Longimicrobium sp.
ACCGTGCCGCGGCCGCCCACTTCCGCGCGATGGCCGGCACGCTGGGAATCGTGCGCGAGGACCGCGTCCTCCAGTTCGCCTCGTCGGGCTTCGACGTGTCGCTGGAGCAGGTCTTCGTCCCGCTCCTCAGCGGGGCTACGCTGGTGCTGCGGGGCGCGGAGCTGTGGAGCCCGGCGGAGTTCGGCCAGCGGGCCCGCGCCCTGGGCGTCACCGTCGCCAACCTCCCGCCGGCGTACTGGCAGGAGGTGCTGGCCACGGGCGCGCTCCCCGACGTGCGGCTCCTGCTGGTGGGGGGCGACGCCCTCCCCGCGGCGGCCGCCGCCGCGGGAGACGGCACGCGCCTGCTCAACTGCTATGGCCCCACGGAGGCGGTGGTCACCGCCACGGTGTTTTCCGTCCCCGGCGGTTTCGCGGGACGCTTCGCGGGATCGACTACGCCCATCGGGCGGCCCGTTCCCGGGCGCAGCGCCTACGTCCTGGACGCGCGCGGGGCGCCCGTGCCCCCGGGCGTGGCGGGGGAGCTGTACCTGGGCGGACTCCTGGCGCGCGGCTACCTCGACCGTCCGGGGCTGACGGCGGAGCGCTTCGTCCCCGACCCGTTCGGCGGCGCGGGCGCGCGGCTGTACCGCACCGGCGACCGGGCGCGGTGGCTCGCGGACGGGACGATCGAGTTCCTGGGGCGCGCCGACTTCCAGGTGAAGGTGCGCGGCTTCCGCATCGAGCTGGGCGAGATCGAGGCCCGCCTGCGCGAGCACGCGTCGGTACGCGAGGCCGTGGTGGTGGCGCGCGAGAAGAGCCCGGGCGATCCGCGGCTGGTGGCGTACTACACGGGCCCGGACTCCGTCGAAGCCGACGCGCTGCGGGCACACCTGTCGGAGTGCCTGCCGGAGTACATGCTGCCGTCGGCGTACGTTTATCTGGATGCGCTGCCGCTCACTCCCAGCGGCAAGGTGGACCGCAAGGCGCTCCCCGCGCCGGAAGGCGACGCGTTCGCGACGCGCGGCTACGAGGCGCCGGTGAGCGAGATGGAAGCGGCGCTGGTCCAGGTCTGGTCGGAGGTGCTGGGCGTGCAGCGGGTGGGCCGCCGGGACCACTTCTTCGAGCTGGGCGGCCACTCGCTGCTCGCCGTCCGCGTGATCTCGCGGGTGCGGCAGGTGCTGGGTGCCGAGGTGGCGCTCGCCGACCTGTTCGAGCGTCCGGTGCTGGCGGACCTGGCGCGGGCCATCGAGAGCGCGGCGCGCATCCGCCTGCCGCCCATCGAGCCGGTGGAGCGGAGCGGCGCGCTGGCGCTCTCCTTCGCCCAGCAGCGGCTCTGGTTCCTGGACCACCTGGACGGCGCCGGGACGGCCTATCACATCCCCACGACGCTGCGGCTGCAGGGCGAGCTGGACCGGGAGGCGCTGGTCCGCGCGCTGGACCGGATCGTGGCGCGGCACGAGGCGCTGCGCACCGTCTTTCCCGCGAGCGACGGCGAGCCCGCGCAGCGCATCGTCCCGGTGCAGGAGAGCCGGTTCCCGCTCGCCGAGCACGACCTGCGCGGCGAGCCCGACGCAGGTTCCGAGCTGCGGCGGCTGCTGGGTGAGGAGGCGCGCACGCCCTTCGACCTGGCGCGGGGGCCGCTCATCCGCGGGCGGCTGATCCGGCTGGCCGAGGACGACCACGTGCTTCACGTCACCATGCACCACGTCGTCTCTGACGGCTGGAGCATGGGGGTGTTCACCCGCGAGTTGAGCGTGCTCTACGGCGCGTTCCGCCGCGGCGAGCCCGATCCGCTCCCGCCGCTTCCGGTGCAGTACGCGGACTACGCGGCATGGCAGCGGAAGTGGGTAGAGGGAGACGTTCTCCAGGCACAGGCAGAGTACTGGACCGAGACGCTCGCTGGCGTACCCGAACTGCTGGAGCTGCCCGCCGACCGTCCGCGGCCCGCGCGGCAGGACCATGCCGGGGGCGTGGTGGGGATCGACCTGGGCGAGGATCTCACCGCCGCGTTGAAGGCGTTGGGCCAGCGGCACGGCGCCACGCTGTTCATGACGCTGCTGGCCGGCTGGGCCGCGTTGCTGGCGCGTCTGTCGGGTCAGGAGGACGTGGTCGTCGGCACGCCCAGCGCCAACCGCGGCCGGGCCGAGATCGAGGGGCTGATCGGCTTCTTCATCAACACCCTCGCCCTGCGCGTGGACCTCTCCGCCTCGCCCACCGTGGCGGAGCTGCTGGCACAGGTACGGGCGCGGTCGCTGGGCGCGCAGCAGAACCAGGACATCCCGTTCGAGCAGGTGGTGGAGCTGGTGCAGCCGGCGCGCAGCCTGGCGCACAGTCCGCTCTTTCAGGTGATGTTCACCTGGCAGAACGCCTCGGAGGGCCGGCTGGAACTCCACGGCCTCCGGCTGGGGGGCGTGCCCTCGGCGTCGCAGCCGACGGCGAAGTTCGACCTGTCGCTTACGCTCGGGGAGCATGGCGGCAGGATCGGGGGAAGCGTGACGTACGCCACCGCGCTCTTCGAGCGGGAGACGGTGGAGCGCTTCGCCGGCTATCTGCGCCGCGTGCTGGAGGGGATGGTGGCGGACGAGACCCGGCGGGTGGATCGGATGGAGATCGTCCCGGAAGACGAGCGCCGGCGGATGGTGGAGGAGTGGAACCGGACGGAGGCTGTCGATTCGTCCGAGACACGCGGGCACGCGCTCTTCGAGGCGCAGGTCGGGCGCGCGCCGGAGGCGGAGGCGGTGGTCTGCGAGGGAGCGCGTCTCACCTATGCGGAGCTGAACGCGGCCGCCAACCGGCTGGCGCGGCGGCTGCGCGCGGCCGGCGTGGGCCCGGAGGCGCGCGTGGGGGTGATGCTGGAGCGTTCCGCCGAGCTGGTGGTGGCGCTCCTCGCGGTGCTGAAGGCCGGGGGCGCGTACCTGCCGCTGGATCCGGCGCTCCCCGCCGCCCGCCGCGCCGCGCTGGCGGCCGACGCGGGCGCCGCCGTGCTGGTGACGCGCGAGCCGGCGCTGGAAGGCTTCGCCGGGACGATCGTCTCCCCCGCGGAGGCGGAGGGCGAGGACGGGAGCGATCTCGCGCTCGACATCCACCCCGCCGCGCTGGCGTACGTCATCTACACCTCCGGCTCCACCGGCACGCCCAAGGGCGTGGGCGTGGCGCACGCCGAGGCTGCCGCGCACTGCCGCGCGGCCACGGCTGCATACGGGCTCACGCCGGCGGACCGGGTGCTGCAGTTCGCCGCGGTCGGGTTCGACGTGTCGCTGGAGCAGACGCTGGCCCCGCTCTCGGCCGGCGCGTGCGTCGTCATGCGCGGGAACGAGGTGCCGACGCCGCTGGAGCTGGCGCGGCAGGCGGCGGAGCAGGGGATGACCGTCATCAACCCCCCGACGGCGTACTGGCACCAGCTGGCGGCGGACCCCGAGGCGCTGGCCCTGCTCGCCTGCACCGTGCGGCTGGTGATCGCCGGCGGCGAGGCGATGAGCCCGGCGGCGGCGCGCGAGTGGGCGTCCGGTCCCGCGGCCGGCGTGCGGCTGCTGAACGGCTACGGGCCCACCGAGACGGTGGTCACCTGCACGGCGTACGAGGTCCCGGCCACGCTGCTGGGCGGGGCGATGCACGTCCCCGTGGGGCGGCCCCTCGCCGGACGCGCGGCGTACGTGCTGGACGGAGGGGGCGAGCCGGCGCCGCTGGGGGTGCCCGGCGAGCTGTGCATCGGCGGGGTGCTGGCGCGCGGCTACCTGGGCCGGCCGGCGGCGACGGCGCAGGCGTTCGTCCCCGATCCGTTCTCCGCCACGCCGGGGGCGCGGATGTACCGCACCGCCGACCGGGCGCGCTGGCTGGCCGCGGGGGAGCTGGAGTTCCTGGGCCGCAGGGACTTCCAGGTGAAGGTGCGCGGCTACCGGATCGAGCCGGGCGAGATCGAGGCGCGGCTGGCACAGCACCCGGAGGTGCGCGAGGCCGTCGTCCTGGCGCGGGAAGACGAGCCGGGCGAGACGCGGCTGGTGGCGTACTACCGGGCGGATGAGCCGGTCGCCGCGGACGCGCTGAAGGCGCATCTCTCCGACCGTCTGCCGGCGTACATGGTGCCGGCGGCATACGTGTGGATGGAGACGTATCCGCTCACCCCGACCGGCAAGCTGGACCGCCGGGCGCTCCCCGCGCCGGACGCGCCCGCGGCGCGGACGTACGAGGCGCCGGTGGGGGAGACGGAGGAGGCGCTGGCCCGGATCTGGGCCCAGGTGCTCGGCGTGGAGCGGGTCGGGCGGCATGACGATTTCTTCGAGCTGGGTGGCCACTCGCTGCTGGCCCTCCGGCTGATGCACTGGATCCAGCAGAGTCTGGACGTGCAGGTCACGCTGAGCGACATCTTCGAGAAGCCGGTGCTCTCTACGCTCGCCCGGCACGTCGTCCACGCGCAGCTCGCCCAGTTCGACCCCGAGGAGCTCGCCCGCCTGGGCGCGCTGCACGACGACGATTCCTCCCCGGGGTGATCCCCGGGGCGCAGCGAGCGGGGACATCCGGCCCCGCTTCGCCGCCCGCGGACACGACTCAGACGGGCCCGGCCGACCCGTTCACCGATAGACCCTCGTTTTCCCCCCATGACGTTGACTCCGTCGGTGATCGACGCGGAAAGACTGCTCAAGCTCGCCAGGGCCGCCAGGCTCCAGCGCAGCTCGGCGATGGCGCCCATCGAGCCGGTGGAGCGTGGCGTCGCGCTGCCGCTTTCGTTCGCGCAGCAGCGGCTGTGGTTCATCGAACGGCTGGAGGGCGCGGGCGGGGCGTACCACATCCCCGTGCGCCAGCGGCTGCGCGGCGAGCTGGACCGGGCCGCGCTGCGGCGGGCGCTGGACCGCGTCGTGGCGCGGCACGAGGCACTGCGCACCACGTTCGTGGAGGTGGAGGGAGAGCCGGTGCAGCGGATCGCGCCGGCGGAGGAGAGCCGGTTCCATCTCACGGAGCACGACCTGCGTGGCGCCGCGGAGGCGGACGTTCGCCGGCTGATGGCGGAGGAAGCGGGCGCGCCGTTCGACCTGGAGCGCGGGCCGCTGATCCGGGGCCGGCTGCTGCGGATCGGCGACTCGGACCACGTGCTGCTCATCACCATGCACCACATCGTCTCCGACGGGTGGAGCATGGGGGTGTTCACCCGCGAGCTGAACGCGCTCTACGCCGCCTTCCGCGACGGGAATCCCGATCCGCTTGCCCCGCTTCCGATCCAGTACGCCGACTACGCGGTGTGGCAGCGCCGCTGGGTGGAGGGCGAGGTGCTTCGGGAGCAGGCGGCATACTGGCAGCAAACGCTGGCCGGCGCGCCGGAGCTGCTGGAGCTGCCGGCGGACCACGCGCGGCCGGCGCGGCAGGACTTCACCGGCGGGCTGGTCGACATGGAGCTGGACGAGGGGCTTACGGCGGGGCTGAAGGCACTGGGCGCGCGCCACGGGGCCACGCTCTACATGACGCTGCTGGCCGGCTGGGCGGCGGTGCTCTCCCGCCTGTCGGGGCAGGACGACGTGGTGATCGGCACCCCCACGGCGAACCGGGGAAGGAAGGAGATCGAAGAGCTCATCGGCTTCTTCGTGAACGTGCTCCCCGTGCGCGTGGCGCTCTCGGGCGCGCCGACGGTGGCGGAGCTGCTGGCGCGGGTAAAGGCGCGGGCGCTGGGTGCGCAGCAGCACCAGGACATCCCCTTCGAGCAGGTGGTAGAGGTCGTCCAGCCGGCGCGCAGCCTGTCGCACACCCCTCTCTTCCAGGTGATGTTCACTTGGCAGAACGCGCCCGAGGGTGGGATGGAGCTTTCCGGCCTGGCGGCACGGGAATCGGGCCCGCTGCCGGCACCGGCCGCGCAGGCAGAGGCGGCCGAGCAAACGACGGCGAAGTTCGACCTCTCCCTCTTCCTGGGCGAGCGGGACGGCCGCATCGCCGGCGTGGTGGAGTACGCCGCCGCGCTCTTCGAGCGGCAGACGGTGGAGCGCTTCGCCGGCTACCTCCTCCGCGCGCTGGAGGCGATGGTGGCGGACGAGCGCCAGCCGGTGAGCCGGCTGCCGCTGCTCCCCGAGGTGGAACGGCGGCGGGTGGTGGAGGAGTGGAACGCGACC
>DASTVC010000290.1:0-2998 GCA_035759295.1 Longimicrobium sp.
CAGAATGACAGCGATCTTCTGGACGCGGGGCACTCGGGATTCCCTCGTTTCGAAGCACCTCCCAGCCTGCGGCATCAATCAACCTCCCAGCAGTTTTGGGGGAGGCGGGCGAGTTTTAAGAGCCCGGAGGGGGCCTGCGCCGAACCCTCCACCGCGCTGCCGTCCCTCCGTGACAATCCATCGTTACAATCGCTTCATTGCCGCTGGGTGTTTCGGCACACATACTTACGATGTGTTTTCGTTACACGGCGGCGCCGAACTTCCCGAACCTCCTGGCGCCGTTACAAAAGAATCAGCCCCTCCGTATGCGCGCACAGGAAGAAGCCGTCGCCGTGGATGAACCGCCGACGGCGCCCGCCCCGCCCCGTCCGCCGCTGCAGGCCGTAACCTCCATTACGCCGCAGCTTCCCACGGCCGTTAAGCCGCAGGAGGTGCCGCCCGGCGCCGGGCTGGACCACCCCTCGCTCTACTTCAACCGCGAGCTGGGGCTGCTGGACTTCAACTGGCGCGTGCTGCACCAGGCGCGCGACCCGCGGGTGCCGCTGCTGGAGCGGGTTCGTTTTCTCGCCATCACCTCCAGCAACCTGGACGAGTTCTTCCAGAAGCGCGTGGGCGGCCTTCACCGGCAGCTGGACGCCAACGTGCAGGCGCTCTCGCAGGACGGCCGCACCCCCGCCGAGCAGCTGGTCTTCGTCGCCGAGGCGGCGCAGGAGATGTACGCCGCCATCGCCCAGGCCTGGGACCAGGAGCTGCGCCCCCTGCTGCGCGCCGAAGCCGACGTCGTCATCGCCGACTGGACGGAGCTGGACGGGCCCCAGCAGAAGGAGCTCAACCAGTACTTCCGCGAGAACATCTACCCCATCCTCACCCCCCTCGCGGTCGACCCCGGGCACCCGTTCCCCTTCATCAGCAACCTGAGCCTTTCGCTGGCCGTGCTCATGCGCCACGGTGCGCGCAACACCATGCACTTCGCGCGGCTCAAGGTGCCCACCACGCTGGGCCGTTGGCTGCTGGTCCCCAACTCGCCGCACCGCCACCACGTGCTCCCCGTGGAGCAGCTGATCCAGGCCAACGTGGCCGAGCTGTTTCCGGGGATGGAGATCGTGAGCGCCAGCGCCTTTCGCGTAACCCGCAACGCCGACGTGGACCGCGACGACGACGACGCCGAGGACCTGGTGGAGATGATCTCCGAGGAGCTTCGCGAGCGCCGGTTTGCGCCCGTGGTGCGGCTGGAGGTGGAGCGGGGGATGCCCAACGAGGTGCGCGACCTGCTGTGCCGCGAGATGGAGCTGGACAACACCGACATGTACGACGCCGCCGACCTGGTGGACCACGCCGACTGCATGGCCTTCGCCGAGCTGGACCTGCCGGCCTTCAAGTACGACCCGTGGGAGCCGGTGACCCCCGAGGCACTGCAGCACGAGGGCGAGACCGAGGACGAGCGCAACCTGTTCGCCATCCTGCGCAACGGCGACCTGCTCGTCCACCACCCGTACGAGTCGTTTACCGCCAGCGTGCAGCGCCTGCTGAACGAGGCGGCCGACGACCCGGCCGTGCTGGCCATCAAGATGACGCTGTACCGCACCGGCGTGCAGTCGCCCGTGGTGCAGGCGCTGCTGCGCGCGGCGGAGCGGGGCAAGCAGGTGGCCGTGCTGGTGGAGGTCACCGCGCGCTTCGACGAGGCCAACAACATCGTGGGCGCGCAGATGCTGGAAGACGCCGGCGTGCACGTGACCTACGGCCTGGTCGGCTACAAGACGCACAGCAAGGTCACGCTGGTGGTGCGGCTGGAGGACGGGCGGCCGCGCACCTACTGCCACATCGGCACCGGCAACTACCACGCGAAGACCACGCGGCTGTACACCGACCTGGGGCTGCTGACCGCCAACCGCGAGATCGGCGCGGACCTGGTGAACTTCTTTCACTTCCTTACCGGCTACGCGCCCGACCAGCACTACCAGCGGCTCATCGTGGCCCCGCGCGACATGCGGCGTGTGATGGAGGAGCGAATCCACCGCGAGGTGCAGGCGCAGCGCGAGGGGCGCCGCGGGCGCATCGTCGCCAAGATGAACGCGCTGGACGACACCGGGATCATCCAGGAGCTGTACCGCGCCTCGCAGGAGGGGGTGCAGGTGGATCTCATCATCCGCGGGCACTCGCGGCTGCGGCCGGGGCTGCCGGGGTACAGCGAGAACATCCGGGTGATCAGCATCCTGGGCCGCTTCCTGGAACACGATCGTGTCTACTATTTCCATAACGGCGGCGACCCGGAGATCTTCATCAGCAGCGCCGACTGGCGGGGGCGCAACCTGAACGAGCGGGTGGAGACGATGGCGCCGGTGCTGGATCCCGGCCTGCGCGAGCGCATCGTGGAGATTCTGCACTACGCGCTCAACGACAACCGCCTTGCCTGGGACCTGCGCTCCGACGGCCGCTACGTGCAGCGCCGCCCCGCCCCCGGCGAGCCCGAGGTGAACTACCAGGAAATGCTGATGCGTGACGCCCACGCGCGCAGCCACGCCCCCTCCACGCGCCCCTGGGAGCTGACGGTCTGACGATCGATGGAGGAGCGATGCTGAAGACCAGGGTGAGTCGAAGGTGGCGGTCCACGGTGCCGGCGGCCGTTCGTAAGGCTCTGAATCTCACGCCGGGAGATCGCCTGATATGGGAGATCCAGGGTGAAGAAGTCATCGTCCGCCGCGGCGGCGCCGTGATGGAGGAGGACGACGATCCCGCATTGGAGCCATTCTTTCGACTGCTCGCGAGCGACATGGAAGCTCATCCGGAGCGGCTGCGCGGAATTCCGGAGGAGCTTTATCAGAAATGGATGGCGATTACGGCGGGGGTCGAGGTGGACCCGAACGAAACCTTCGACGGTGCCGTTTGCCTTTAGCCGGATGAGGGACGGAGATGATGCGGAGGGCGCGAGAAGGCTTGTCGCGCCCTCTCTCTTTTTCCCATGTCCCTCTCACGAGCGTTCCCTTTCAGACGCATCCTG
>DASTVC010000291.1:0-9664 GCA_035759295.1 Longimicrobium sp.
GGGTTGGCGATGGAGGAGGCCGTCGCGTCCGCGGGCGCAGTGCCGGCCACCGTGGGCGTGGTGGTGGGCGTGCCGCGGGTGGGGATGGAGCGCGCGGAGATCGAGCACCTGGCGATGGCGGACGGCGTGCTGAAGCTGTCCACGCGCGACCTGGCCGTCCCCGTGGCGCGCGGCACGGACGGCGCCACCACCGTCGCCGCGACCATGTGGCTGGCGGCGCGCGCGGGGGTGCGCGTGTTCGCCACCGGCGGCATCGGCGGGGTGCACCGCGGCGACGGCCGCGACGTCTCCGCGGACCTCATGGAGCTGGGGCGCACGCCCATGCTGGTCGTCTGCGCGGGCGCCAAGTCGGTGCTGGACCTTCCCGCCACCCGCGAGGCGCTCGAGACGGCCGGCGTGCTCGTCGTGGGCTATGGCACGGACGAGCTGCCGGCGTTCTACTCCGCCCGCAGCGGCATCCCCGTCGACGTGCGCGTGGACGATGCGGCGCAGGCGGCGGAGCTGTGGCGCGCGCACCGCGACTTCGGCCTTCCCGGCGCCATGCTCCTCTGCGTCCCGCCGCCGCCGGAGCACGCGCTGCAGGCGGAGGAGATCGACGACGCCATCACCGCCGCGCTGGACCAGGCGCGCGGCGAGGGCGTCCGCGGCAAGGAGGTCACCCCCTTCCTCCTTCGCGCCGTGGCGGAGGCGACGGGCGGGCGCTCGCTGGAGGCGAACGTCGCGCTGCTGCTGAACAACGCGCGCGTGGCGGCCTCCGTCGCGGTCGCCGTGGCACGGGCGGACGGCGCGTGAGCAAGGCCGCCATCCGCGCCGAGGCCCGCGCCGTTCTCCGCGCCCTCTCCCCCGCCGCGCGCGCCGCCGCCGAAGCGGAGATCGCCCGGCGCGTGTGGGACGTCCCGGAGGTCGCCGCCGCGCGCACGCTTTTCCTCTACGCCTCGCTCCCCGAAGAAGTCGCCACCGACGCGATCGCCGCCGCGGCCCGCCGCCGCGGCATTACCCTCGTCTATCCGCGCTGCCTGCCCGAAGGCCGCATGACGCTGCACGAGGTGGATTCGCCCGATGCCCTGCGCCCCGGCCGCTTCGCCATCCGCGAGCCGGACGCCGAGACGTGCGCCATCCGCGACGTGGGCGAGATCGACGCCGCGCTCATCCCCGGCCTGGCGTGGGACCGCGCCGGCCACCGCCTGGGCCGCGGCGGCGGCTACTATGACCGCCTGCTCGCCCACCCCGACTGGCGCGCCTTCCGCTGCGGCCTCTTCTTCGCCACCCAGGAATCTTCGATTCTCCCCCGCGAAGACTGGGACATCCGGCTGGATGCCATCGTCACGGAAACCGAAGTAGTCCGCTGATCCCCTCCGCGTCTACCGCCTTCCTGTCGCGGAGGCGCAGATGCCGGGGGTGCCGCACACGCCTTGGCCGCCCAGTTCGCGCAGGCGAACTTCGTGAATTTCCAGCCGCGGTTTCAACCGCCTCAGACGGAGTCCGGCTGCAACGGATGAGGGGTGGATGACGATCATCATCCACCCCCTCTGCCTTTTTTCGAAGTCCGGGCCCCGAACGAAATCAACGGAGCTACTGGAGAGCGAACTCCGTTGACTCCGTTGACTCGTGTGAGGCCCATCCGTTGCTGACCCAGCCCTCGCGACGAACCCGCCTCAGCGCGTCGTCTGGCCGGTGCGCTCCGCGGCGCCGATGCTGCGGGGGGCGGGCGGTGCGGGCTCGCGGCAGCGGGCGCCCTCCCACACCTTGCGCCAGCTTCCCTTGTCGTGCGAAACGGCCTCGTACCACGACTCGCGGGTGCCGAACACCTGGATCAGCATCTCCCCGCCGCCCTCGCCGTTCCAGTTCAGGTGGTCCACCAGCTTGGGCGCGCCCTTGCCCGTCTTGTCGTAGTCGCGCACCTCGGTGTAGACGGGCGTGTACCCCGCGCGCTGCTCGTAGCTGGCCACGTAGAACACGCTGTACCCCTCCGGATCCGCCGGCCCCACCCCCAGGTTGTCGCCGACGAGGTAGGTGGCCGACATCTCCGACTGCCCGCCCAGCACCAGGTTGAGCGCCTGCAGGTCCCTCTGCGCGCCCGGCCAGCTGCGGGGCCGCTGCAGCCCGTTCTGCAGCACCAGCCGCTCGGCGACGAGCGAGGCGTAGCGCTGGATGGTGCCCTCCACCTGCGGCGGCGTGTACTCGCCGCGCACCTGCGGGGCCAGGCCGCGCCGGAACGCCAGGAACTCGCGCTCCGCCGCCGCCGCCGCCACCGTGTTGGCCTGCCCCGTCGACGTGGGCACGCCGCACGCCGTGACCGGCGCCGGCGCCTTGACGATCATGGAGCCCACCTCGGCGCCGCGGCGAAAGAGGACGAACTCGCTGTTCACGTCCATCACCGCCTGCCGGAACCGCTGCTCGTACGCCGCCGGCGCCACCCCCGCCGGACGGCGGATGGTGCGCAGCGAGTCGCCCGAGATCTCGGCCACGGGGGTGATGCTGGCGGTGCCGTCGGGGTTGCGCACCACGTGAAAGAGCACGCGGCCCGTCGGCAGCCCCAGGCCGGCCACGGTGCCGGGCTCGGGAACGTGGGCCTCGCCGGCGCCGGGGGGCGGGGGCGTGACCACCTGGACGGTCGCGCCGCCCCAGTCCACGTTGTCGCACGCGGCCAGAGCGGTTACAATCAGGGGCGCCGCCACGCGGACGGCGCGGGCTGCCACGACGCGCATCTTCACGGTCTCTGGAATCCTGGGGAGCGGGCCGGGCCACCGTCCGGCCGGCTTTTGTTTTCCGGGAACGGCCGGGCCCTTGCACACGCGGGCGCTGCAAGCAAGGAACCGGCCAAGTCCTCGTGCGTGCGCGGCAAGCTACGACGCCACCCATCCGCTGCCAAGATGATCGACGAGAGCGAGTTTCGCCGGGTGATCGGCCACTTTGCCACCGGCGTCTCCGTGGTCACCTCGTGCCGGGGGGATGGGCAGGCGTGCGGAACCACGGTGAGCGCCGTGAGCAGCGTGTCGCTGAACCCCACGCTGGTGCTGGTCTGCCTGGACCTGAAGTCCGAGACGCGCGGGTGGATTGCGGGCGCCGGATACTTCGCCGTCAACGTGCTGGAAGGCGGCAAGGGCGAGACCCTGGCGCGCCGCTTTGCCGGCGGCGGCGCGGAGGAGAAGTTCCGCGGCACCGCGTGGCACCCCGAGCGCACCGGGGCCCCCGTGCTGGATGATGCGCTGGCCTGGATGGACTGTCGCGTGACCGCCGCCCTGGAGGGCGGCGACCACACCATTTTCATTGGCGAGGTGCTTGCCGCCGACGCCCGCGAAGGAACCCCGCTTCTTTATTATCGTGGAGGATACGGCAGATTCGAGTCCTGACGCCCGCCGCCCCGCCGGGCCGGTGCTGGCGCGCGCCACGCTGGCCGGGCTGGCGCTGGGCGTCGTGGCGTTCGCCGCGGCCAGCCTGATCCTGTACGAGGCGCGGGGGGTGCTTCCCGCGGCGGGGGGGATGGTGGCCACCTTTGCCGCCGCGCTGGCCGCCGGCCTGTGGGCCGGCTCGCCCGAGGCGCGGCCGGAGCAGCCGCCCACCTGGCGCTGGGTGGGCGCGGGCGTGGCCGTGGCCGTCGCCGGCGTGTTCGGCACCCTGTGGACCTACCTGCAGCTGGAGCGCTTCGGCGGCGGGGCGCGCGCGCTGGCGCTCCTCTTTCTGGTCGGCATCCCCGTCTACGCCATCGGCTTCCTTCTCCCCGCCCTCGCCGCGTGGGCCTCGCACTTCCACGCGCCGGACGAGGACGCGCACGAGGACGAGCCCGCCGGCGCCTTTTCGCGCGGCGCGGAGCAGACGGTGATGGCGACCCTGATCGGCGCGTCGGTGGGGCCGGCGCTCAGCGGCCTCTTCCTCCTCCCCACGGTCAGCCCCGGGCCCCTGCTCCTGGCCGTCGGTGCGATGCTGACCTTTCCGCTCTTCTTCCCCCGCGAGGCGGCGCCGCGGGCGGGCGGCGGCGAGCGGCAGCTGCACGAGGAAGAGACGGCGTACGGAACGCTGCGGGTCACGCAGATCATCCACCCCGGCGGCCGCCGCCAGCCGGAGCTCCGGCTGTACGTGGACGACGAGATCGAGTCCGGCGAGCTGGAGCGCAGCGGCGCGCCCACCTTCGCCTACGTGGCGGCGGCGGAGCGCTGGCTGCGCGAGGTGACGCCGGCCGGCGGGACGTACCTCTTCCTGGGCGGCGGGGCCTACACGCTGCCGCGGCGCATTGCGGAGGACGATCCCAAGGCCCGCATCACCGTGGTGGAGTTGGACCCTGCGGTGACGCGGATCGCCTACCGCTGGTTCGGGGTGCGGCAGGAGCACGGGATCGTGTCCGTGCACGGCGACGGGCGCGCGGTGGCGTCGACCCTGCCGCGCGGCACCGTGGACCGCGTGGTGCTGGACGTGTACGGCGGCGGCGAGCAGGTGCCGCACCACCTGGTGACGGCGGAGGCGATGGAACTGGTCCGCGCGCTGCTCAAGCCGGACGGCGTGGCGCTGATGAACGTGATCGGCGTGGCGCGCGGGGAAGGGGAGTGCCGCTTCTGGTCCGTGGTGCGGACGGTGGCGGCGTCGTTCCCCGCGGTGCGGCTGTACGTGCACGTGGGGCGCAACTTCCCCGACCGGCAGAACTTTCTCCTCGCGGCGTCGATGGACCCGTCGTTCGCGTTCCCGGCGCGGGCGGGGCTGTTCGACACCTGGCCGGCGGCGGAGTGGCCGGCGCTGCCGTGCGCGGGGGTGCTGCACGACCGCGCGGACGGCGCGCAAACGGACGCCGCGCCCCCCGTGGGCGGGGAGCGCGGCGTGGCGGCGGTGCCGGCGCGGGCGGACTAGCGCGTCTTGTTGCGCTTCTGCG
Organism: Longimicrobium sp.; assembly: GCA_035759295.1. Taxonomy (GTDB): domain Bacteria; phylum Gemmatimonadota; class Gemmatimonadetes; order Longimicrobiales; family Longimicrobiaceae; genus Longimicrobium. The sequence continues at coordinate 4,862 of DASTVC010000291.1, forward strand.
CCTTCTTCTGCTGGCGCTGCATCTCGCCCTGCATGAACTCCATGGCCTTGCGGCGCTGCTCCAGGTGGCGCTTCATCTGCTCGGCCTGCTTGAGCTTTACGCCGCTGGTGCCGGTGTAGCGCTGCTTGTCCATCAGGCGCTTCTGAAAGCGCACCATGGGGCCGGCCAGGTAGCGCACCACGAAGGCGCGGAACCACTTGCCCTTGGACTTGTAGTCCTCGATCACGAACGGGATGGCCTCCGCCTGGTCCTGCAGCTGCCGGTGCTGCTCCTCGGGGGAGAGCTTTTTCTTCTTGGTCTTGGCCATTGAGGTGCTATACCTGACGTCGGGAATCTGCGTTGGGAGCGCCGGAGGCCCGGCGGACACGTTCGGTACACCGGCCCGCGAGGGCGGTTCTCGCCGCGGGTTCCGTGCCGGGGAATGGTACGGGGAAGTGCGGGAGTGCGAAAGTGCGGGAGTGCGGGAGTGCCCGCTTCGGACGGTGTGGGCGCGAGGGCGGCGCCCCCTCCGCTCGCCTAGGCTCGCACCTCCCCCAAAAAAGACTGGGGGAGGTTGGGTGTTGGGCAGGATTGGGAGCGCTTCGGATGGCTCAGCACAGGCCCCCTCCGGGCCGGCACCACCGGCCCACCTCCCCCGAAACTGCCGGGGGAGGTTGAGGTGGGGCAGGATCTCTGCGCTTCGGATGGGGTGGCGCGGGATGGTGGGCCGCCCCCCTCCCCGGCCCTCCCCCGCAAACAGCGCGGGGGAGGGAGGTGCGACGCACCTTGTCGAAGCGGGATCGAAGTTCTCCTCTCCCCCCTGCAGTTCGGGGGGGAGAGGCCGGGAGAGGGGGGGCGCCCGCGGACGCAGTTCGATGCCTTTCGACGACGCTGAGATCCTGCGGGTAAGTCTCCCCTCTCCGTGAGGACCGAACGGGGAGGGGCCGGGGGAGGGGCACCCCGCGGACGCAGTTCGATGCCCGTCATCGCCCATCATCCACAAATCATGGCACACGTCCACATCGCCTGACCCTTGAAGATCGCACACCTCGCTGACCTGCACCTGGGCTACCGCGCCTATCACCGCGTAAACGCGCGCGGCGGCAACGTGCGCGAATCAGACGTGGCCGACGCCTTTCGCCAGGCCGTAAACCGGCTGGTGGAGTTGCGGCCGGACCTGGTGCTGGTGGCGGGCGACGTGTTCCACACCGTCCGCCCCAGCAACAGCTCCATCGCCGACGCGTTCCGCCAGTTCAGCCTGCTGGCCAGCAAGCTGCCGGACGTTCCCATCGTCATGATCGCCGGCAACCACGACTCGCCGCGCAGCGCCGACACCGGCAACATCCTCAACCTGTTCCGCGAGATCGACGGCGTGCGCGTGGTGTGCGACGAGTGCCGCAGCATCCGCCTTCCCGAAATCGACACCTCCATCCTCTGCCTTCCCCACGTCTCCCTCTCCACCGGCGAAGAGGTGCCGATGGAGCCGGACGGATCGTCCAAGAACAACGTGCTGATGCTGCACGGGACCATCGAGGGCGAGAGCGCGGACCAGAAGCTCCGCTACATCAGCGAGTACGGCGGCGCGGTGATCCCCGAGGGGAAGATCGACCCCGCGCAATGGGACTACGTGGCGCTGGGACACTACCACCTGTGCCAGGACCTGGCGCCCAACATGTGGTACTCCGGCGGGCTGGAGCGCACGTCGGCCAACATCTGGTTCGAGCGCGATCCCAAGGGTTTCCTGGTCTATGGGACCAGGACCGGGCGCGCGGAGTTCGAGGAGGTGAACACGCGGGCGATGGTGGACCTGCCGCGCATCGAGGCCGGCGGGCTGGGGGCGGAGGAGCTGGACGAGACCATCCGCGCCTCCGTGGAGCGCATCCCCGACGGGCTGCAGGGCAAGATCGTCCGACTGGTGATCTACGACGTCCCCCGCGCCGTGGTCCGCGAGCTGAACCACAAGCGCATCCGCGAGTGGAAGGCGGAGGCAGTGCACTTCCACCTCGACGCTCGCCCGCCCGAAGCGCGGCGCCGGCTGGGGAACAACGCGCCCGTGCGGCGGCAGACGCTGCAGGAGCAGGTCGCGTCGTATCTGCGCAAGGACTGGAAGCTGCGCGATCCCAAGCTGCAGCAGGAGCAGCTGGTGGAGATGGGCGTGGCCTACGTGGACCGCACCGCCGAGGAGGGCTGAGCCATGCGCCTCCTTTCCCTGCGGATGCGCAACTTCCGCCAGCACGCCAACACCGAGATCACCTTCCGCCCGGGGCTCACGGGGATCATCGGCCCCAACGGCGCGGGCAAGTCCACCATCCTCGAGGCGCTGGCCTGGGCCATCTACGGCGCCTCCGCCGCCCGGGGGACCAACGACACCATCCGCTTCTCCCGCGCCGGAGCGCGGGCGCGGGTGGAGGTGGAGCTTTCGTTCGCGCTGGGCGGCAACGAGTACCGCGTGCTGCGGACGCTGTACGGGGCGGAGGTGTGGCTGGACGGCGGAGCGCAGCCGGTGGCGTCGGGCGTGGGCGGCGCGTCGGGGTATCTGACCTCGCGCATCGGGATGTCGCGCGAGGAGTTCTTCAACACCTACTTCACCGGGCAGAAGGAGCTGCAGTTCCTGGCCGCCATGGGGCCGGCCGACCGCGGCCGCTTCCTGAGCCAGGTGCTGGGCTACGAGCGCCTGCGCCGCGCGCAGGAGCTGGTGCGCGTCAAGCGCAACGACCTGCGCAGCGAGATCCGCGGCCTGCGCGCCACCCTGGGCGACAAGGACGAGCTGAACGCCGCCTTTGCCGCCGCCACCACGCGCGTGGCCGAGGCCATCCAGCGCTTTACCGACGCCCAGCGCGCCACGGAGGATGCGCTCGGCGAGGAGAAGGCGTTCGCGCCGAAGTGGAAGGCCGCCGAGACCGCGCGCGACCGCTTTCGCGAGCTCACCCACGCCATCGAGGGCGCCGAGCGCGAGCGCGAGGGCGCGCGCCGCGACCTGGAGCGCGCCGCCGCGGAGCTGCAGGCCGTGGCCGCCGCCGAAAAGGAGCTCAAGCCGCTCCGCAAGCAGCTGCTGGAGCTCCCCGCCGCCACCGAGGCGTGCGAGCGGATGAGCCAGCTGGCGCGGCAGGAGGAGCGTCGCAAGGCGCTCGTGCAGCAGCTGGCCGGGTTGGATGACGACGTGAAGCGCTTGGCCGAGCGCCGCGAAAAGCTGGAGAGCGCGCCGGAGCTGGAGAAGAAGTTCGCCGCAGAGGTAGAGGCCCTGCGTGCGCAGCGTGACACCGTCGCCGGCACGCTGGACGAGAAGAAGTCCGCCTGGCTGGCCGACAAGCAGGACGCGTTCACCCAGCTGGCCACCTACCGCGACCGCGCCGCCGAGCTCAAGACGCAGATCGCCGGCATCCGCGAGCTGGGCGAGGAGGGCATCTGCCCCACCTGCGGCCGTCCGGTCGGAAAGGACTACGAGCGGCTGCTGGAGGAGCTGGAGGACCAGTGGGCGCTGCTGGTGCAGGACGGAAAGTGGCGCGCCAAGCGGTACGAGCAGCTGGAGGCCAAGCCGGAGGAGGTCTCCGACCTGGAGACGCTCCTCCCCCAGCTGGTTGACGCGGTGGATGACCGCTCGCGCAAGCTCACCCGCTGCCAGAGCGCGGTGCAGGAGCTGGAGCAGCTCACCGGCGACCTTGCCGCCCGCGAGGCGCGCCGCGCCGAGCTGCGGGAGGAAGTCGCCGCCCTCCCCGGGGGCTACGACGCCAAGGCGCACCGAGCGGCGGATGAAAAGCTCACGGCCCTGCGCGAGGTGGAGAAGCGCGCCGCGCGGCTGGAAGAGACGGCCGGCCGCGCCGCGCACTGGGACGAGGAGCAGAAGCAGGCGAAAGCGCGCGAGGCTGGCGCCCGCGAGCGCGCGGAGAAGGCGGAGAAGGAACGTACCGCACTGGATTTCTCCGAGGAGGCCTTCGCCGCCCTGCGCGTGGAGCACGACCGCCTGGCCGAGGCCCGCCGCGCCGCCGAGCTGCGCGCCGCCGAGGCCCGCGGCGACGTGAACACCGCCGAGCAGGTGGTGCAGACCGCCAGGGCCGCCGTCGCGCTGTACGAGGAGCGCGAAAAGGCCGTCGCCGAGCAGGAGGCCGAGCTGCGCTACCACGAGGAGCTTGACCTGGCCTACACGGAGCTCCGGCAGGAGCTGAACGACCAGGTGCGTCCGGAGCTCAGCGAGATCGCCAGCGCCTTCCTCGCCCAGCTCACGGACGGGCGCTACACGTCGATGGAGATCGACGAGTCGTACAACCTGATGGTGCTGGACGAGGGTGAGGAGAAGCCCGTCATCTCCGGCGGCGAGGAAGACATCGCCAACCTGGTGCTGCGCCTGTCGCTCTCGCAGATGATCGCCGAGCGCGCCGGCCACCCGCTCTCGCTGCTCATCCTGGACGAGGTGTTCGGCTCGCTCGACGTGGCGCGCCGCGACAACGTCGTCCAGCTTCTTCGCCGCCTGGAGGACCGCTTCGAGCAGGTGATCCTCATCACCCACATCGAGGGGATCCGCGAGAGCCTGGACCAGGTGCTGCGCGTGGACTACGACGAGCGCGCCGGCTGCAGCACTGTCCGAGAGGAGAACATCCTGGGCGGCGATGACTATCCAGAGGCGCCGATGGCGGCGGACTGAGGGAGGAAGTGCATACCTGCCCAGTTCGCGCGGCCGCGGCCGTTCGTCGGTCGGGGACGCACATCACCCCTCTTCGCGTTTGCGGAGAGGGGTGATGTTTTGCGCAGGGGCCTGCGATGAGACGCGGTCGTCCGGGCAGGCAGGGTGCGTAGGGAAACACGCTGATTTTCCGCCAGCTGACGCCC
>DASTVC010000292.1:0-2582 GCA_035759295.1 Longimicrobium sp.
CGCCCGGGCTCCCCCACGCCACGGTGGATGCGCTCTTCGCGCGGGCCGCCGCCGCCGCACCCGAGGCCGTGGCGCTGGCGTGGGACGGCGGGCGGATGACGTACGCGGAGCTGGACGAGCGCGCCAACCGCCTCGCGCACCACCTGCGCCGCGCCGGTGTGGCCGCGGGGACGCGCGTGGGCGTGTGCCTGGAGCGCGGGCCGGAGATGGTCGTCGCCACGCTGGCGGCGCTCAAGGCGGGCGGCGCGTACGTGCCGCTGGACCCGGCGTACCCGGCGGAGCGGCTGGCCTTCATGCTGGCCGACACCGCCGTCTCCGTACTGGTGACGGAATCGTCCCTGACGGACCGCTTGCCGGCCCACGCCGCCCGGGTGATCCAGGTGGACGCGGACGCGGCGGCCATCGCGGCGGAGCCGGCGGACGCGCTGGCGGCGCCGGACACGGGGACGGACCCGGAAGCGCCGGCGTACGTGATGTACACCTCCGGCTCCACCGGCCGGCCCAAGGGCGTCGAGGTGCCGCACCGCGCCATCGTGCGCCTGGTGCGCGGGCAGGACTACCTCTCCATCGACCCCTCCGACGTGTTCCTGCAGCTGGCGCCCGCCTCGTTCGACGCGGCCACGCTGGAGCTGTGGGGGCCGCTGCTCAACGGCGCTCGCCTCGCCATCCATCCCGCCGGGCAGCCCTCCGTGGAGAGCATCGGACGGGCGCTGGAGGAGCACGGCGTCACCGTCCTCTGGCTTACGGCGGGCCTCTTTCACCTGGTGGTGGAGGAGCGCATCGGGGTCCTGCGCGGCGTGCGCCAGCTCCTGGCCGGCGGCGACGTGCTCTCCGTGCCCCACGTGCGCCGCGTGCTGGCGGAGCTGCCGGAGACGGCGCTCATCAACGGCTACGGGCCTACCGAGAACACCACCTTCACCTGCTGCCACCGCATCGGCGCGGCGGAGGACGGAATCAGCATCCCCGTCGGCCGGCCGATCGCGAACACGTACGTGCGCGTGCTGGACGCGGGGATGCAGCCGGCGCCGATGGGCGTGCCCGGCGAGCTGTACGCGGGCGGCGCGGGGCTGGCGCTGGGCTACCTGAACCGGCCGGAGCTGACGGCGGAAAAGTTCGTGGCCGACCCGTACCTCCCCGGTGCGCGGCTGTACCGCACCGGCGACCGGGTGCGGTGGATGGCGGACGGAACGCTGGAGTTCATGGGCCGCGTGGATACGCAGGTCAAGATCCGCGGCTTCCGCATCGAGCTGGGCGAGATCGAGACCGCGCTGCGCCAGTCGCCCGGCGTAAGGGACTGCACCGTCGTCGTGCGCGATGAGGAAACCGGCGGCCGGCGGCTGGTGGCGTACGTGGTGGGCGAAGCGGAGGCGGACGCGCTGCGTGATCGCCTTCGCCTGGGCCTGCCGGAGTACATGCTCCCCTCCGCGTTCGTCTTTCTGGACGCGCTCCCGCTGACCGCCAACGGCAAGCTGGACCGCAAGGCGCTTCCCGCGCCGGAGGAAGATGCGTACGCACGCGGGAGCTACGAGGCGCCGCTGGGAGAGGTCGAGGCGGCGCTGGCGGAGATCTGGAGCGAGCTGCTGGGGGTGGAGCGCGTCGGCCGCCGGGACCACTTCTTCGAGCTGGGCGGGCACTCGCTGCTGGCGATCAAGCTGATCGAGCGGATGCGGCGCGCGGGGCTGCACATGGAAGTGCGGGCTCTGTTCACCACGCCGGTGCTGGCCGAGCTGGCCCTGGCGGTGGGTGGAGCGTCTGCGGAGATCGAAGTCCCCGCGAACGGAATTCCGGAAGGGTCCGTGTCCATCACGCCGGAGATGCTGCCGCTGGTGGAGCTGAGCCAGGCGGAGATCGACCGGATCGTGGCCGAGGTGCCGGGGGGAGCCGCGAACGTGCAGGACATCTACCCGCTGGCCCCGCTGCAGGAGGGGATTCTCTTCCACCACCTGCTGTCGGAGGAGGGCGACCCGTACCTCCTGACGACGGTGACGGAGTTCGATACCCGCGCGCGCCTGGACCAGTACCTGGCGGCCCTGCAGGCGGTGATCGACCGGCACGACATCCTGCGCACGGCCGTGGTCTGGGACGGGCTGCGCGAGCCGGTGCAGGTCGTGGTGCGGCACGCGCCGCTGACGGTGGAAGAGGTGGAGCTGGACGGGGGCGAAGAGGACGCGGCCGAGCGGCTGTGGCGGCGCCATGACCCCCGGCGGTACCGGATGGACCTGACTCGCGCGCCGCTGCTGCGGGCGTCGATCGCCGAGGATCGCGCGCGGGGCCGGTGGCTGCTGCTGACGCTCAGGCACCACCTGACCAGCGACCACGAGTCGCAGGAGGTGCTGCAGGCGGAGATCGCCGCGCACCTGCGGGGCCTGGAGGCGGAGCTGCCGGCGCCGCTGCCCTTCCGCAACTACGTGGCGCAGGCGCGCCTGGGGGTGAGCCGGGAGGAGCACGAGCGCTTCTTCACGGACATGCTGGCGGACGTGGAGGAGCCGACGGCGCCGTATGGGCTGCTGGACGTGCAGGGGGAGGGACGTGGGATCCGGGCGGCGCTGCTTCCCGTGGAGGGCGAGCTGAGCGCGCGGCTG
>DASTVC010000293.1:0-5786 GCA_035759295.1 Longimicrobium sp.
GGTCGGCGCACGGGCGGTGGTGCGACTGGAGAGGACTGAGCGCGCGCCTTCCTCAGAATGACACCGTCCGCCGGTTTTTATCGATGCTCGGAACCGGAATCGGCCCTTCTGCGCTTCCCGCGCTCCGGTTCCGCTCCCCCCCTGAAGCGCGGGCGTGTAGCAGTAGTACGTTCCATGCGTAGGGCACGCAGCGATGGTGCGGGGCCGGACGGCCTCGACAGGACCCGGTGCGTGGAAAGGCGAAGGATGTCGAAGCCCCAGGGGGAAGCGGGAGAGGCGCCGGATACGGCGGGCCGGCCGCGGAGGCCCATGCTGGCGGGCGTGGAAGTGCGGGAGGCGGACCTTGAGGCCACCCCCGGCCTGCATGCGGCAACGCTGGTGATCCGGGTGGCGGCCGGCGTGGTGCTGCTGCTGGCCCTGTTCCAGTTCGTGGAGTTCTGGCGCGACCCGCCGCCGGGCGGCGTGGGCGTGGGGCTGCTGGTGGGCGACACCATTCGCCTGATCGTCTTCTCGGCGCTGCTGTGGGCGGGGGCCGAGCTGGCGGCCATCATCATCAAGTCGCACTACGACCTGCGGGCCACCCGCATTCTGGTCGCGCGGCAGACGTACATGATGCGCCAGATGGGAATCGCCAGCGGCGACCTGCCCGCGGACGACGAGCCGGCGGGGCAGCGCCGTGCCCAGGACCCGGCCTGAGCCGTACCGCGGGAGGGGCGCTCCGCGTCCGCCCCGCGGTACGGCCCGCGCGTGGTGGGCGGCGGCGGCGGCCGTGCTGGTGCTTGCACTGGTCCTGGCGCCCGCCGCCGGCCGGGGGCAGGCCAGCCACCCGCTGCGCGGCCAGCGGCTGTACGTGAATCCCAACTCGGCCGCGCGCAGGCAGGCGGACGCGTGGCGGCGCACCCGGCCGGCGGACGCGGCGCTCATGCAGCGCATGGCGGCCCAGCCGCAGGCCATCTGGCTGGGCGACTGGGTGCGCGACATCCGCGGCGAGGTAAACCGGCTGGTGACGCAGATCCAGGCCGCGGGCGCCGTTCCCGTCCTTGTCGCCTACAACATCCCCAACCGCGACTGCGGACTGTACTCCGCCGGCGGCGCGCGCGGCGGCGACGCGTACCGGCGCTGGATCCAGGGCTTTGCGCAGGGGCTGAACCGGCGTCGCGCGGTGGTGATCCTGGAGCCAGACGCGCTCGCCTCCAGCGACTGCCTGCCGGCGCGGCTGCGCGACGAGCGCATGGTGCTCATGCGCGAGGCGGTGCAGGCGCTGACGGCGGCGGGGGCGGCGGTGTACATCGACGCCGGCAACGCCAACTGGCGGCAGCCGGAGACGATGGCCAGGATGCTGAACAACGTGGGCATCGACCGGGCGCAGGGGTTCGCCCTGAACGTATCCAACTTCCACGGGCTGCAGCCCAACCTTGCCTACGGCGAGCGGCTTAGCCGGCTGGTGGGCGGCAAGCACTTCATCGTCGACACCAGCCGCAACGGCCGGGGCGCGGCGGTAGAGGCCAACTGGTGCAACGCGCGCGGCCAGGCGCTGGGCCGCGCGCCCACCACCAGCACCGGCCACCCGCTGGCCGACGCTTACCTGTGGGTCAAGACGCCGGGCCAGTCCGACGGCACCTGCAACGGCGGGCCGCGGGCCGGCGAATGGTGGGCGGACTACGCCCTGGAGCTAAGCCGGGCCGCGGAGGTGCTGGGCAGCATGTTCCCGCGCTGAACCCGCGAAATCCCATTTCCCGGATTTCGGTGTGGCGTAAAGGAAAAGAGTTCACGCGGAGGAGCGGAGGAAACAGAGAGGCGCGGACAAGGAACTGATATGTAATACGGACATAGCGCACGGATAAAAGCGGACGGTGTCATTCTGAGAGAGGCGCGCGCTCCATCCCTCCCAGTCGCACCCTTGCCTGTGCGCCGACTGAAGAATCTCTACGATGGGCGCACGGTCCTGTCGGCTACCTCAGCCTCGGCGCGAGGACCCCGCCCGTTCCCGATAAAGATTCTTCGGTCGGCGCACAGGACGTGGAGCGCGAAGACGGTTTGGCGCGGCGCCTTCCTCAGAATGACAGCGATCTTCTTTTGCGGATTCAGTATGAGATGAGGGGAACGCAATGAAGAGGCGGCAGATCGCACCCCCGCGACCTGCCGCCTCTTCCCTCACCTCCCCCCGGAGGTCCTGCCTTTACGACTCGTTCTTCGCCGGCCGGCGGCGCCAGTGCTGAAGCGCCTGCAGCGACTCGCTTACCGGCACCAGGCCCAGGACCTTGCGCAGGGCCTGCAGGGTGGAGCGGGTGCGCGTGACGTAGCCGCGGTCCGTGCTGCGGCGGGTATATGAGTCGGCGGTCATGGTCGGATCCTGGTTTTTTGCGTTGGCGCCGGTCATCTCCCCCAGCCGGCGCCGGAGCGTCGCGGCTCCGTGTGCATCAGGATAATCCATCTCCCCCACGGACACATGGGTTGATTGACCCATGGGCCCTCACCCCGCTCGTTCCCGCCATCCGGCTACCTGCTGAAGCGCAGATCGTACGATCCACCGTCCTCACCCGGGAGCCGCTGGCTGATGAGCCGGGTGCCGTTCTCCAGGCGGTAGGCCAGGAATCCGTACCCCTCGAACCGCGTGGAGGTGTACCGCGGCTCGCCGGTGAACGCATCGAACTCGGTGGCGTTGCCCTCGTCCAGCAGCGTGCGCGTCTGGATGAGCTCGTCGGGGCCAAAGATGGCGTCGCCGCTGGTGAAGTGCGTTACCGTCTGGCGGTACAGCCGCAGCTCGAAGCGCTGGCGGTAGCGCCAGTCCACCGTGGAAAGCCACAGCCGGCCGGAGACCAGGCGCTGCCGGTACGTCGTCACCACCATCGAGTGCTCGGCGCGGTCGGTGGTGTCGGCGCTCACTTGGACGACCGCCGGCAGCGGCTGCATGAACACCGAGCCCAGCTCCAGCTGCACCCACTGGGGGATGACGATGGTCAGCGAGCCGGACCTGCCCTCGCTGGTGGCCGTGATGGTGGCCGTGCCGCCCCTTACGCCCGTCACCGTCCCGGTAGAGCTCACGCGCACCACCGTGCTGTCGCTGCTGCTCCAGGCGATCTCGCGGTCGAAGAGAACCGCGCCGCTGGCGGACCACAGCCGCGCCTCCAGCCAGCGCGACTCGCCGGGCTCCATGTCGGCCACCTGCCCCACCACCGTGACGGAGGCGACGGGGTTCGCCTGCGACTGCGTCACCACCTCGATGATGGACTGCCCCTGCCGCCCGTCCAGCGCGGCGGTGATGACCGCCGTACCCACCTTGAGCGCCGTCGCGTTGCCGTTGATGTCCACGCGTACCACGCTGGAGTCGCTGCTGCTCCAGCTCATCATGCGTCCGGTGAGCACGGCGCCGGTGTGCGTGCGGGCCGTGGCGCTCAGCGAGCGGGTGTCCTGCACGGGCAGCTGCAGCGTCCCCGGCGTGATCTCCACCGACGCCACCTCGGACACGGGATCCACGGGACCGGGGCCGCCCGGCGTGGCGGGAGTTCCCCCGGTCACGTCGCCGCACGCGGCGGCCAGGGCGAGGGCCAGCAGCGCGGTCATGCGCCGGGCGCCGGCGAAGCGGGTGGAAGTCTGGATCTCTATACGATCAAGCCCGGTGGCGGGCTGGCGAATTTCGCGAAGGGAAGGCACGGGAGTTCTCCGGATCAGGGGCCGTTGTGGACCTGCGTTTCGTGGTCCAGATGAGGCAAATACGGGCCCTCCGGCGGCGGCACGGGCGCAAGTCGTTCGTGTATATCAACTTATAAACCGAATACGATTCGCATTCTTATTAGACGTTCGTCCTGTCGTGAGGACGAACGCCATCTCGTTATGGAGACAGGTCATTCGACCCTTGCGAAGGGCCATAGGGGGACGAGGGTCACATCGGATCCCTCAAGCATCCCCGTAGATTGTCATTTCGAAGGAGCGCCGCGCGAAGCCTTCCCTGCCGCAAACCCGCCGCGCGACTGAGAAATCTGCTCGCCGTATGCGGGTGGCCTGATCCGCGCCCCTGACCCGCCCTGTCCAGCCATCGTGCCGCCGCACGGGTGGAGCGGGCTGCCGCGTCCGCCCTCGCGCGAGCCGAAACCAGATTCCTCGGCCCCGCATCCTGTAGCGCGAAACGGACTGAGACAGCGTGGCAGGGCCTCGGAATGACACGGTGTGCATCATCCCGCCCCCCTGCGCGCATCGTCGGATGCGTCAGGATGATCGATCGTGCGCCGGGACGTCACCTGTGCAGGTCGGCGGCCGATGTGCGGCGGATGCGACCCGTTCCGTTGCCTCGGGGTATGGGCAGGCTCTAGATTTCATCCCTTCGCTCCGCCCTGCCGGAGCGGCGGCGGCCACCTGCAAACGGCGGTGCTTTCTCGTGTGTGGAATCGTCGCGGTCTCCGGAAACCTCGAGGCCGCCCAGCTTGCCTACCTGGGCCTGTACTCCCTGCAGCACCGCGGGCAGGAGGCGGCCGGCATCGCCAGCTACGACACGGCCGCCGGCGAAAGCCACCGCGTGCGGCGCGCCGGCCTGGTGTCGGAGGCCCTGCAGCCCGCCCAGATCGCCGAGCTGCCGGGCGACGTGGCGGTGGGGCACATCCGCTACTCCACGGCCGGCGGCGCGGGGCTCAAGAACGCGCAACCCATCCGCGAGACCTTTCGCGCCGGGCAGCTGGCGCTGGTGCACAACGGCAACCTCACCAACGCCAACGTTCTGCGCGAACGGCTGCTGAACGAGGGCGCGCTCTTTCAGAGCAGCATCGACAGCGAGGTCATCGTTCACCTGATCGCCCGCTCGCGCGCCACCACGGCCGACGAGCAGATCATGGACGCGCTGTCGCAGCTGGAGGGCGCGTACTGCGTGCTCATCACCATGGACGACACGCTGTTCGCCGCGCGCGACCCCTACGGCTACCGCCCGCTGGTGATCGGCTCGCTGCCCACGGGCGGGCTGGTGGTGGCCAGCGAGACCTGCGCGCTGGACATCATCCACGCCCGCTACGTGCGCGACGTGGCGCCGGGCGAGCTCATCCGCATCCGCGGCGGCGAGATCGAGCAGGTGCGCCGCCTGCCCCGCTTTGTCCCCGAGCCGCAGCCGTGCGTGTTCGAGCTGGTGTACTTCGCCCGCCCCGACACCCGGCTGTGGGGATACACGGTCGACCGCGCCCGCCGCGCCTTTGGCCGCAAGCTGGCCGAAGAGCAGCCGGCGCCGGGCGGCGACATCGTGATCTCCGTTCCCGACAGCGCCAACAGCGCCGCGGTGGGCTACAGCGAGCAGTCCGGCATCCCGTTCGAGCTGGGACTGATCCGCAACCACTACGTGGGCCGCACCTTCATCACCCCCACGCAGGTGGGGCGCGACTTCAAGGTGCGGATGAAGTTCAGCCCCGTGCGCGAGGTGCTGGAGGGAAAGAGCGTGGTGGTGGTGGATGATTCGCTGGTGCGCGGCACCACCAGCCGCGCGCTGGTCCACATGCTGCGCGAGGCGGGCGCGCGGGAGGTGCACCTGCGTCTGGCCTCGCCGCCGGTGCGCTGGCCGTGCTTCTACGGCATCGACATGCCCACGCGCGAGGAGCTGATCGCCTCGAACCGGACGGTAGAGGAGATCCGCGAGTACCTGGGGGTGGAGTCGCTGGGCTACCTGTCGCCCGAGGGGATGATCGACTGCGTGCGCGACGGCGGCGAGACGTACTGCACCGCCTGCTTTACCGGCGACTACCGCGCCCCGCTGGTGGACGCGCAGGAGGGCCTGGCCATGAGCTCGCACTGCTGAGGCCTGTAGTGAGCAC
>DASTVC010000294.1:0-2195 GCA_035759295.1 Longimicrobium sp.
TACGGCGTCGAGGTCGTCACGGTGGATGAGGACGGCCGCGCGCGCGGCGTGGTGGCCACGCGCGAGGCGGACGATCCCAACCGCGATCTGTGGTGGGCGCACACCGGCGCCGGCGGCGGCAACTACGGCGTCGTAACGCGATACTGGTTCCGCTCGGCGGATGCGGACGGTGACGATCCCGCGACGCTCCTGCCGCGCGCGCCAGAGTCCATCACCACGTTCAAGGCGGAGTGGGACTGGAGCGGGATCGATCGGGACGCCTTTCTGCGGCTGCTGGGGAACCACGGTGCGTGGCACGCGCAGAACAGCGGCGCCGATTCACCGCACGCGTCGCTGTGGACGCTGCTGGAAGTCCATCGGAAGGAGTTCGGCAAGATCGTCTTCCGCGCGGTGAGCACGGCCGGCGATGCCGCCGAGCGCCAGATCGACGAATGCCTGGCGGCGTGCGGCGAGGGGATTCCCGCGCCGAGCGGCCGCGAGCTGGCGCGCATGTCGTGGCTGGATTTCGCGCTGAACCCGTTCCCCGACCTGTTCGGATTTCCTCCGGGCGGCGTGAGCGTAAAGGGTAAGGACGCGATGCTGAAGAGGCCGTTCAGCGACCGCCAGCTCGGCATCGCGTACGAGCACCTGACCAGCACGGACCACGACGTGCCGGGTGGGATGCTGGGCCTGGCCAGCTACGGCGGGCGCGTGAACACCGTCGCGCCGGATGCGGCCGCGGCCCCGCAGCGCGGCTCCATCTTCGACACCGCCTGCACCACGGGGTGGGTGGATCCGGCCGACGAGGAGAAGAACGTGGCCTGGGTTCGCGCCTTCTACCGCGACCTGTTCGCGGAGACGGGCGGCGTTCCGGTTCCCGGCGACGCGTACGACGGCGCGCTGATCAACCACCCGGACACCGACCTGGCCGATCCGGCGTGGAACACCTCCGGCGTGCCGTGGTCCACGCTCTACTACCAGGACAACTACCCGCGGCTGCAGCGGGTCAAGGCACAGTGGGACCCGCGGAACGTGTTCCGGCACGCGTTGTCCGTACGGGCGGTGTGAGGTGTGAGGGTGTGAGGGTGTGATGGCGGAAGGGACGAGGTGCTTCGAAAGGCATCGAACTGGCGCCAGACAGGCCCCCTCTCCCCCGGCCCCTCTCCCCCGCTGCGCGGGAGAAAGGGGAGAATTCGATCGCGCTACGGACGGGATGGAGGTAACGGTCGGCATCGGTTGCTCAAGCGCCGGCGGTGCGGCTGGAACGTGGAGGGTGCAGTCCGCGCAGGCGGACTTCGTGACGTTCCAGCTGCGGTTTCAACCGCCGAACGCGAGCTGGCCGGAGCACACCTTCCGTCGCCGTCGCGTGAGGGATGCGCGCCCGCAGGGCCGAGAACACGGCGCGGATGCACGAGCCTGGACGGAGCGCGCGGATGCCGGTGAGCGCCGGGGGCTCGGCGCACTTGGGCACAGTTGTATCGTGCCTTAGTGCGCGCGCAGCCCGGCCCGGAGCGCAGCGGAGGGACACGCCCAAACCCCGCAGTTCCAAAGCAGTTGCTGTGATAGTAGACAAAGCAGTCGGCAGCCCGTGACCAACCCGAAGACCCGCAAGGGGAGAGCGTGATGGCAACGATCCTCGAAGAAGAGCGCCAGACGGCCCAGGCGGCGCCCGTGCGCATGGAGGTCACGGACGGGCTGGCCGTGATCACCCTGAACGACCCCGCCCGCCCCGTAAACGTCATCTCCGAGGGCATGCTGCGCGAGATGGGCGCGGTGCTGGAGCGGCTGGAGAACGGCGAGGGCGGCGTGCGCGCGGCCGTGATCGTCTCCGAAAAGAAGGGGACGTGGATCGCCGGCGCCGACATCGAGGAGTTCAAGAACTTTTCGGTGCCCGCCGACGCCGAGGCCGCCAGCCGCGCCGGCCAGGAGATGCTGGACCGCCTGGAGCAGCTGCGCATTCCCGTCGTCGCCGCCATCGACGGCGCGGCGCTGGGTGGCGGGCTGGAGACCGCGCTGGCCTGTACCTATCGCATCGCCACCGACTCGCCGAAGACGAAGCTGGGCCTGCCGGAGGTGCAGCTGGGGATCATCCCCGGCGCGGGGGGCACGGCGCGGCTGCCGCGGCTCATCGGGCTGCGCGGCGCGCTGGACCTGATGCTCACCGGCAAGCAGCTGGACGCGCGCCGCGCCATGAAGCTGGGGATCGTCGACGAAGT
>DASTVC010000295.1:0-3012 GCA_035759295.1 Longimicrobium sp.
GCCAGCGGCTCACCAGCCAGCGCGGCGACGGGAACCACGTGGAGGAATGCCAGATTCAGCAGCAGGTAGATGGCCGTCACCGCCAGCACCCCGCCGATCATCGCGCGCGGCACGTCGCGGCCGGGCTCCTCCAGCTCGCCGGAGAAGTAGATGACCCCCGTCCAGCCATCGTACGTATAGATCACCCCCTGTAGCGCGACCACGATCGCCGCGAGTAGCGCCCCGCCGGCGGGGACGGCAACGGCGGCTACGGGCGCGGGGGCCGTCGCGGGGAGGAGGAAGCAGGCGCCGACCAGCGCCAGCAGCACGAACGCTTTGGCCGCGCTTGTGACCGTCTGCGCCGCGGCCGACGCCTTTACGCCGCGCCACTGCAGCGCGGCGAACCCGATCGTCACCGCCATGGCGACAGGCACCGTCTTTCCCGCCAGCGCCGGCACCAGCGCGCCGACGTATTCCGCCAGCACCACGGCCACGGCGGCGGCGCTGCCGCAGGTGGCGGCCCAGTCGTTCCACCCCACCAGAAAGCCGGCGTAGCGCCCCAGCGCATGGCGAGCGAACACGTACAACCCGCCGGAGCGCGGGACGATGACGCCCAGCTCCGCCAGCGACACCGCGCCCAGTAGCGCGTACAGCCCGCCCGCGATCCACACCGCCAGGTACAATCCGGTGGACGGAAGCTGCGCCGCCACCTGCCCCGGCGTCCGCAATATCCCCGCGCCGATGGTGTTCCCCACGATCACCGCCAGCCCGAACGTAACCCCCAGCACGCGCAGCAGCCCGCGCCTGGGAATGGGCGATGCGGATGCGGCCGAACCTGCGGGAGCGGCGATGGACATCGGCGGGATGGGATGAGGCGGATGGGGCGGAGCGGGCATCGGTAGTGCCGGTGCGGAAGCTAGCCGTGGATTGGCCGCGTGCGCCAGACTGGGCCCTCACCCCCGCCAGGCCTTTCGCTCGTTCCTCGCGACGGCTGGCGAGGATGGCGTCGAGAACGCCCGGACCGGGCGTAGAACGCCCGGGCCCTCTCCCCCGCCGCCTTCGCCGCTCGTTCCTCGCGGCTCGCGGCGACCCCCTCCCCCAAACTGCGGGAGAGGGGTGGTGCGCCGAAGATGCCGTGCCTGCCGAAGCGGGATCGAATTCTCCCTCCCCCGCGCAGTTTGCGGGGGAGGGACGGGGAGGGGGGCGCCTGCGGACGCAGCTCAATCCCTGTCGAACCGCGTCGCATCCCGCCATCCACCTTGCCGCCGGGGCGGGCGCATCCGTACTCTCGTACTTCGTACTTTCGTACTGACGCACTCACGCACTTCCGCACTCACGCACTCGCCCGCCCATGCAGCCCTTCACCATCGATCCCGAGATCCACCGCGCGCAGACGCTGCCGGCGGAGGTGTACGCGTCGCCGCAGTGGTTCGCCGTGCAGAAGGAGCGGGTGTTCGCGCGCAGCTGGCAGATGGTGCGCGGCGCGGAGCGGGTCAAGGCGCCCGGGCACCTGCTGCCGTTCACCCTGCTGGAAGGCACGCTGGACGAGCCGCTGGTGCTCTCCGCCGGCGACGACAGCGTGCTGCGCTGCCTCTCCAACGTCTGCACGCACCGCGGCACGGTGGTCTGCGAGGGCGAGACGCACGCGAAGCACCTGCGCTGCCGCTACCACGGCCGGCGGTTCGCGCTGGATGGAAAGATGACGCACATGCCGGAGTTCGACGGCGTGGAGAACTTTCCCTCCGCCCGCGACGACCTGCCCCGGCTGCCGCTGGAGCGCTGGGGCCCACTGGCCTTCACGTCGCTCGATCCCGCGTGCAGCTTCGACGAGTGGATCGGGCCGGTGCGCGAGCGGCTGGGCTTTCTGCCGCTGGACGAGTTCCACTTCGATCCGCACACGTCGCGCGACTACCTGATCCGCGCCAACTGGGCCCTGTACGTGGACAACTACCTGGAGGAGTTCCACATCCCCTACATCCACGCCGGCCTGGCCGACACGCTGGATTACGCGACGTATCGAACCGAGACCTTCGACTGGTGCAACCTGCAGCTGGGGACCACCAAGAACCGCGACGAGGCGTTCGATCTCCCCGCGGGACACCCGGACGCGGGGACGCTGGTGGCGGCGTACTACTGGTGGCTGTTCCCCAACCTGATGCTGAACTTCTACCCGTGGGGGCTGTCGGTGAACCTGGTGCAGCCGCTGGCGCAGGACCGCACCCGCGTCTCATTCCTCTCCTACGTGTGGGATGAATCGAAGCGCTCCGGCGGCGCGGGCGCGGACCTGCACCGCGTGGAGATGGAGGACGAGGAGGTGGTAGAGGCCGTGCAGAAGGGCGTGCGCTCGCGCCTGTACCACCGCGGCCGCTACTCGCCGCGCCGCGAGGTGGGCACGCACCACTTCCACACCCTGCTGGCCCGGGAGACGGGGAGCAAAGTTGTTTAGGTTCGGCTGGTGCGCAGTAACAGGGCGATGAAGAGGGCTTTCCGGCATCGATTGGCAGCAAAAAGGACCGCTCACCCTGAGCGGTCCTTTTTGCTAAACAGAGTGCGGGAATCGAACCCGCGACGCTCCAGGGGAGCGTTACCGATTATCAGTCGGCTGCCTTAACCACTCGGCCAACTCTCTGTGTTCCGACCGCGCATACCCCCGGCTTCGCGGCCATTAGATCGTACACACGATTCGCTCAAGGGTTCCGCAAATGGGGGTCGAGGCCGTGCAGAAAGGGGTGCGCTCGCGCCTACCACCGCGGCCGCTACTCGCCGCGCCGCGAGGTGGGCACGCACCACTTCCACACGCTGCTGGCCCGGGAGACGGGGAGCGCGCCCGGAGGATGAACGGCGGGTGCCAGCGGCGGGCGAGGCGGCAGACCTCGCCCGCACCCGTTACTTCACGCGCAGCAGTTGTACGGCGGGCAGGCCGTGTTCAGGCACGTGCGCACGACGGGCTGCTCCGCCAACGGAGCCTGCTGTTGGGTCTCGAACGTGGTCACGGCGAGCTCTTCCAGGTTCAGCTGCAGCTTCATCTTCATG
>DASTVC010000296.1:0-3336 GCA_035759295.1 Longimicrobium sp.
ATCCTTCGGTCGGCGCCAGGGTCCGTCGCAAGGCAGGATCTGGTGTGGCGCCTCCCTCAGGAAATCAACGTTGGAGGATGGCCCGCTGAAGCAGATCGGCATCCCAGAAACCCGGCCGGAACGTGACGCTGGCAGAGTGCACCGAACGGCGCCTAGATTGCGATGGCAAACGAGTTGCGAATCCGGCGCGGAGACCCCGTCCCGACGGCCGAAATCCTTCCACGTGCGCAAAGCCATCTCCAGCCCCCCGACCCGATCCATCGCGGACGCCTTGGTCCACGACGAACAAGGCCGCAGGCTAAGCCAGGCCGGCACCATGCGCGTCATGCTGCGCATGGCCGAGCGGGCCATGGTGCGCGCCAGCGACTCCGACCAGGTGCGCGGCAACACGGCGCACCTGCTCGCCGGCAGCCGCGAGGCGTTCGTGGCGTGGCTGGACGCCATTGGCCGTGCCGAGCGCTACGTGCACCTGGAGAACTACATCATCCGCGACGACCGCATCGGGCGGCGCTTTCGCGAGGTGCTGTGCGAGCGGGCGCGCGACGGCATCAAGGTGCGGCTGCTGTACGACTGGATCGGGTGCTGGGCCACGCCGCGCCGCTTCTGGAAGCCGTTCCGCGACGCGGGGGTGGAGGTGCGCGCCTTTGCGCCGCCCTCCGTATCCGACCCGCTGAACTTCATCCGCCGCGACCACCGCAAGGTCATCGCGGTGGACGGCGTGTGGGCGTCGGTGTCGGGAATGTGCATCGGCGACGAGTGGGCGGGGGATCCGGAGCAGGGGATCCCCGCCTGGCGCGACACGGGGGTGGAATTCCGCGGACCCGTGGCCGCCGTCATCGACCGTGCCTTCGCCAAGACGTGGTGCACGGCGGGGGGCGTGCTGCCGCCGGACGAGCTTCCCGAGCCCGGCCAGGTGCAGCCCGTCGGCAACGTCGCCGTGCGCGTGGTGGAGGGCGAGCCGGGGCGCTCGCGCATCTACCGCATCTCGCAGTTCGTCTCCGTGGGCGTGGAGCACCGGCTGTGGATCACCGACCCCTACTTCGTCCTTCCCCCCGCCATGGCCGAAGCGCTGGCCAGCGCGGCGCGCGACGGGGTGGACGTGCGGGTGCTGGTGCCGGCGTACAACAACTGGCCCATCGTAGGGGGGATGTCGCGCGCCGGCTACCGGCCGCTGCTGGACGCCGGCGTGCGGCTGTTCGAATGGGAGGGCCCCATGATCCACGCCAAGACCGCCGTGGCCGACGGCTTCTGGTCGCGCGTGGGGAGCAGCAACCTGAACCTGGCATCGCTGCTGGGGAACTGGGAGCTGGACGTGGCGGTGACCGACGTCCCCTTCGCCAAGGAGATGGAAGCGCTGTTCGAGCGCGACCTGGAGTCGTCGGTGGAGGTCACGCTGGTGAACTCGTCGCGGGTGGCGGGGATCGGCATCAAGGAGCGGCGCGCGGTGGAGCGGGTGCTGGCGCCTGACATGGAAGACGCGCTCTCCGCTACGCGCACGGCGGCCCGCGAGGCGCGCGCGCGGTCGTTCCGCGGCTCGCAGGTAAGCCGCTTTCTGGGCCGCCTGGCCCGCGCCGCCACGGTGCTGGCGCGCGCCCTGGTCGGCCAGCGCACCGTGGGGCGCGAGGACACCGGCTGGGTGACCGTGTGGGCGGCGATCCTGCTTACGGTGGGTGTGACAGGCTTCCTCTTCCCGCGCGTGACCGCGTGGCCCATGGCGCTGCTGAGCCTGCTGCTGGGCCTTGCCGCCATCGTGCGCATCAGCACCCACCGCCACAGCCCCGAGGACGACGACGCCGGAGATGGCCTCACGCGCAGCCGGCACATTCCGCAACGTCCGGACTCCGACTCCGCTGACCCCGTGTGATCCAGGGACCGCGAAATCAACTCCCGATCATCGCCATCCGGGGAAACGGCGGAACCGTTTTTCTGGATTCGGTACGGGGCATTCTTTCACAGCGCGCGCGAGACAATGGGCAAAAACAGAATCCACCCTCACCGGGATGCGGCGAGGGTGGATGATCTGGCGTCTGCGTGCGCTACTGGCCCGGCTCGGCGTTGGAGTTGGGCGGCGCGGGCTGGTGATCCTCCGAGCGGCGGCCGGTGCCGGGGATGATGCCGCCGGTGGCCTCGCCTGCGTCGTCGCGGTCGTCGGGCGAGGGCGGCGAGGGCAGGTCGGCGACGGGGCCCAGCAGCTCGCGGACGGCTTCCTGATCGATGGACATGGGACTGAACCCTCCGAAAGTGGCGTTGCACCGTGCTGCCTGCATCGGTCCGTCCGCGGGCGGGCGCCGATGCGTCGGATTCCGTATGCCACCAAAAGCAAACACCGCGCCCGAATCCCGCGGCGCGGTGTTTCTGCGTAAACCGTGCTACTGCGATCCGCCGCCGTACGAGGGCTGGCCGCGCACCGCGTCCGCCACCCGGTCGTGCACCGTGCGGCGGAGCGCCTGCATGCGGTTGGGGCCGTCTTCGTAGGTGCGGTTGGCCAGCAGTACCACCCAGGTGCCGCGCTCCGGGTCGATCCAGATCGACGTTCCCGTGAAGCCCGTGTGCCCGAACGAGCGGTCGGAGACCCGCGTTCCCGAGGCGCCCGTCCCCGGCGCGCCCGGCGTGTCCCACCCCAGCGCGCGGGTGCCGGTGCCCGGCTGGCGGCGGGTAAAGGCGCGCACGGTGCCCTGCTGAAACACGCGCACGCCGTTCAGCTCGCCGCCGTTGGCCATCATCGCCGCAAAGCGCGCCAGGTCGTGCGCCGTGCTGAACAGCCCCGCGTTGCCGCTGATGCCGCCCAGCCGCCGCGAGATGGGGTCGTGCACGCGGCCGCGGTACAGGTCGCCGTGCTGGCGGCTGGTGCCGGCGCAGCGCAGGCATCCCTCGCCCGCCACGTAGGTGGTGGAAAGCATGCCCAGCGGCTCGAAGACTCGGCGGTCCAGCAGCCGGTACAGCGGCTCCCCCGCCGCCCGCTCCGCCGCGGCAAAGAGGACGACGAAGCCCACGTCCGAGTACTCCACCTGCATTCCCGGCGCGTGCTCCAGCGGCACGCGCAGCATCCGCAGCAGCGACTCCTGCGGCGTGGGGCCGGCGCCGTCGTAGCCGGCGGGAAGGCCCGAGGTGTGGGTGAGCAGGTGGCGGATGGTAACGCGGTCCTTGTTGATCCCGGTGAACTCCGGCAGATACGCCTGCACCGGGTCGTCCAGCGACATCTTGCCGTCTTCCACCAGCAGCATTACCGCCGTGGTGGTGCCCACGACCTTGCTGAGCGAGGCGATGTCGTACACGGTGCGGTCGGGATCCACCTCGCCGCCGCCGGCGCCCACGCGGCCCATCCCCTGCTCCAGC
>DASTVC010000297.1:0-16244 GCA_035759295.1 Longimicrobium sp.
TGCTGAACCCGGCCCCTCGGCGATGCCGGCGACATCCTTCGGTCGGCGCCAGGCTGCCTCGCAAAAGCAGGTGCGGCGCGGCGCCTTCCTCAGGAAGTCAACGGCTGTGGCGGGTTCAGTAACACCCTCTCATGAAGTCAACGGCTGTAGACGGTTCAGCAACACCCTCTCAGGAAGTCAACGGTTTGGGACGGTTCAGCGACACCCTCTGAATCGAAAAGCTTCTCCGCGGGTCCACGGCTCGACGAACAGTCACGAGCCTCCGACAGTAGATTTCTCAGTCGGCGCCAAACTGTGGGGCGGCAGACGGTTCGGTGCGGCGCCTCCTTCGAAATGACAGGGGTGCGGCGCGCGACGGCGTTTCATCCCACATGGCGCGCCAGCGCCTTCCTCGGGAAATCAACGCCGGGGTGGGGCAGAAGGATCGCAGGACCGCGGCCTGAGGCACTTCACTTCTGCCCTCCGGTGACGGCCTGCGCGTGGTTGAGGGCGGCGACCAGGCCCGTGCCGCCCAGCACGTTGCCGATCAGCGCGGGGAGGATGAAGCCGCCCAGGCTCTCCCCCCACGACTGCTCATCCAGCGCGGACAGGTAGAAGGCCTCCACCGAGCCGGCGACCACGTGCGCCAGGTGCGCCGCGCCCACCAGCCAGGTGACGATCACGATCACCCACACGTGCGCCGTCTTGGCCGCGGGAAGCATCCACACCATCAGCGCGATCAGCCAGCCGGCGAAGATGCCGCGCAGCAGCGTGAGCCCGAAGTCCGGCTCCATCGCCTTTTGCGACAGCTCGATGAAGGCCTGGCGCATCTCCGCGTCGAACACCTGCGTGCGGGCCGCCACCCAGGCAAAGATCAGTGCCCCCACCAGGTTGGTGGCCAGCACCACCGCCCACAGCCGCGCCACGTTGCGCAGCGTGGTGCCGTCGCGGCGCGCCATCAGCGGCACCATGGGCGTCAGCGTGTTCTCGGTGAAGAGCTGCTGGCTTCCCAGGATCACGATCAGAAAGCCCACGCTGTAGCCCAGGCTCACCACCAGCGGCCGCCACGGCGCGTCGGGAAGCGCGTGGTGCAGAACGCCCTGCGCCACCAGCGAGAACCCCATCGCCAGCCCCGCCGCCAGCCCCGACCAGGCCAGCGCGCCGACCGGGCGCTCCAGCTCGCGCTCGCCCTCCAGCCGGATGACCTCGTGCGTGGTCTTGGCGTCCAGCGACTGCTCTTCCTGCGCGTTCTTCTGCTCGTCTTCGTCCAGGTCTGCCGCATGTCCGGGACGGTCGTCGTGGGTCTCGCTCAAGCGTACGCTCCGTGCCGGCGATGCAGGCCATCAGAAGCCGCCACCGCCGCGCAAGAGCAGGGCCGACCCCGTACCAATAGCGCGCACAAAGGGCCGGCTCCCGCGAAGAGCCGGCCCCTGGATCGACATCAACACAGCGGCCGAGCGGCACACAGAGCCTTCACGCCTGCGGGAAAAAACTCCGCTGACTCCGTGTGAGGCCCAGCTTTTCACCGCAGCCAGGGCATCCGCGGCACGGTGGCGGGCTCGGCAAAGGGGCCGTTGGCCAGGAACGACCACGCGTTGATCTCGTTCAGCGAGCCGTAGAAGTAGAACGAGAAGCCGTTCACGCCCCGCTGGCGGCCGATGCGCACCTGCCGCGCGATCTCAGCCGTCCCCAGGCCGGCCAGCACGCCCGCGTACACGTGGCGTCCAGACGGCCGCATCCCCGCCACGTGGTCGGCCACCATGCAGTCCCAGTCGGGGTTGGGCTCCTGCCCGCGGCGGCGCGGCAGGTAGCTGCAGCGCTGGTCCGCCACGTAGAAGTAGGTCATGGGCACGGCAACATCGAGGTAGCCGCCCTGCGCCCACCCCCACGTGTCCTGAAAGAACTGGCCGACGCCGCTGGACGAGTTCCAGCCGAAGCGCGTGCGGTCGTAGATGGGCCACACCGCCGCCGAAAGCGGCACCGCACGCACCGCGTGAATGCTGTCGTGCGTCTCGCGCACCATGCGGCTCACCAGGTCGCGCCGGAACTGCGCCCAGTCGCGGGGGTTGGCCGCCGGATCCTTGCCGAACTGCGCCAGCGCCGCGCGGTCCCATCCAAAGTCCTCGCCCGGGTAGCGGATGCGGTCCAGGTGGATGCCATCGACCTGGTACCGCCGCACGATGTCCGCCGCCACGCGGGCCAGTTGCGTGCGCACCCCGGCGTGCGCGGGCGACAGGTACACGTACTCGTCGCCGTTGGGGCACGCCATGGGGCGGCCGCCGCGGGTGTGCATGGCCCACTCGGGGTGGTCGATCAGCACGTGGTTGGGCTGGCCGGCCTCGCTGCGGCGCAGGCCGGCGCAGGTGCTGACGTTGTTGGATTCCCAGCCGGAAAGCCCGTTGATCCACGCGTGCAGCTGCAGCCCGCGCGAATGCGCCTCGCGCACGGCCACCTCCAGCGGGTCCCACGTGGGCGTGCCGCCCAGCCGGCCGCACAGCCGCGCCGAGCACGGGTCCAAGCGCGACGGATAGCGGGCATCCCACGGCCCGCGCACCTGGAAGTAGACGATGTTGAAGTTGGCGCGGCGGGCGTTCACCATCACCTGGCGGATGGTTTCGGCGCTGCCGTAGTCCCAGCGGTTCACCCACAGCGCCCGTCCCTCCTCCATCACCGCCGGCGCGGGTGGCGCCTCCGCGAACGCCGTCGCGATCAGGTGCGGCGCAGCGGACCCGTCCAGCAGGTCGGGCTGCGGACGAAACGCAATGCCCGCCGCGACGCCGCCCAGCAGCAGCACCGGCGCGGAGCCGAGCAGGATACGCGAGATTCTCTGGTTCATGCACAGAAGCGTTCGGCCGCGCCGGTTGAGGGGCGCGGTGGAGTTGGATCCAGGGGTCCGCGAGCGGACGTGTGCGTGGGAAGTCCTTACTAGCCAATCCGATGCCGCTGTGTTCCACAGGGACGGCCTTCCATCGTCCCCCACGAGCGCCGGCCGAAGCCCGTGCAAGGATTGTACGCCGATGGCGTGTCCCTTGCGGCGGCCCGCCCCCCGCTCCGCGCGTCAAGCCATCCCGCGGATGCGCCTGCGCGGAGCGCACCTACACCACAAGTACGGGCGGGCGATGAAGATGAGCGACGACCAGACGAAGTACCGCGAAGCGGCGGAGCAGACCGCGCGGGAGCAGCGGAAGATCCAGCAGAAGATCGACCGGAAGGACAGCGCCAGCAAGAAAAAGGACGACGAGGGCGGCGAGGAGGGAAGCGCCGCGCAGGCCGGCGCGCGGAAGGAGCCCGAGGGCCCCATGCCCGACCAGCACCTGCGCAAGCCGGGGATCGAAGCGGAGATGGAACTCAGGCCGCGCTGGCAGGCGCCGGACTACAAGGGCTCGGAAAAGCTGCAGGACCGCGTCGCCATCGTCACCGGCGGCGACTCGGGGATCGGGCGCGCGGTGTCGGTGCTCTTCGCGCGCGAAGGTGCCGACGTGGCCATCGTCTACCTCAACGAGCACCAGGACGCGGAGGAGACGAAGGCCGCGGTGGAGAAGGAAGGGCGGCGCTGCATCCTGATCCCCGGCGACGTGCGCGATCCCCGCTTCTGCGAGCACGCCGTGGCGCGCACGGTGAGGGAGTTGGGCGGGCTGAACGTGCTGGTGAACAACGCCGCGTTCCAGGAGCACGTGCAGGGGCTGGAGGACCTGACGGACGAGCACCTGGACATGACCATGCGCACCAACGTCTACGGCTACGTGCAGATGGCGCGCGCCGCGCTGCCGCATCTTTCCAGCGGCGACGCCATGGTCTGCTGCGGCTCGGAGACGGGGCTGTTCGGCAACAAGAACCTGCTGGACTACTCGGCCACCAAGGGCGCCATCCACGCCTTCGCCATGTCGCTGGCGCAGAACGTGGCCGACCGTGGCATCCGCGTGAACGTGGTGGCGCCCGGCCCGGTGTGGACGCCGCTGAATCCGGCGGACCAGTCACCCGACCAGATCACGGAGTTCGGCCAGAGCACGGACATGAAGCGGCCCGCGCAACCCGAGGAGATCGCCCCAGCGTTCGTCTTTCTGGCCTCGCCGGTGTGCAGCAGCTACATCACCGGCGCTGTGCTCCCCGTGATGGGTGGACCGACGGGGTAACGGGGTGACGGGGTGAACGGGTGAACGGGTGAACGGGTGAACGGGTGAACGGGTGAACGGGTGAACGATGGTGGGGATGCCCGGGGAACAAAAGCCATGATTTCCTGAGGGAGGCACCACTCCGCAACCTGCTGTTCCACAATCGCTTACGCTGAATTCGGAAATAGAGGACTGATAAAGCGGACGGTGTCATTCTGAGAGAGGCGCGCGCACGCTCCCTCCCAGTCGCACCGTTGCCTGTGCGCCGACCGAAGAATCTCTGCGATGGGCGCACGGTCCTGTCGGCTACGTCTGCTTCGGCGCGAAGGACCCCGCCCGTTCCCGATAAAGATTCTTCGGTCGGCGCACAGGCCCTGGAGCGTGAAGACGGTTTTGCGCGGCGCCTTCCTCAGAATGACAGCGATCTTCTGGACGCAGTCTTTTTGCGGATTCGGCATTTTGCGCCGCCCAAAGGATCTCGCCGGCAAAACCGCGGGGCTGGATTCGAAGCACGAGTCCAGCCCCGCGGCTGCCGAGAGAAGATCCTTCGGTCGCGCGCAAACGGTTGCGTGTCTTTCGGATACGCGTGGCGCTCCCTCAGGAAGTCAACGCTTCGTTAAAGGGGATGAGCAATCCTCACAGGCTTCAGAGGAATCCTCGAGAGGCCCTCACCGCGCCACTGCGATGCCCCAGGGGCGCGTGCCGACGCGGATGGTGGCGGCGACGCGCAGGGTGCGGGTGTCGATCACGGACAGGTCGTTCGACAGGCCGTTGGCCGTGTAGAGCCAGCGGCCGTCCGCGCTTAGCGCCACCCCCCACGGCCGCCGCCCCACCGGAATGCGCCCGACGACGCGCAGGGTCCGCGCGTCGATCACCGACACGGCGCTCGCCTGTCCGTTCGCCACATAGACGCGGCTTCCGTCTGGCGAGGCGACCACGCCCACCGGCTTCCCTTCCCCGCGCTCCATCTCCAGAGTCTCGATCACCTCGTGCCGCGCGACGTCGATCACGGAGAGGGTGCCGCTGATCTCGTTGGTCACGTACGCGCGCCGCCCGTCGCGGGAGAAGGCGGCGGCGCGCGGGCGCACGTCCGCCAGGAACGACGCGGCCACGCGGTTGGTGCGCGTGTCGATCACCGAGACCGTGTTGCTGGTCTCCGCCGTCACGTACACCCAGCGGCCGTCGGGGCTGATGGCCACGCCTTCCGGCTCGATCCCCACCACCAGCGTGGCCAGCACGCGGCCGGTGCGCAGGTCCGTGGCGCTGGCGGTGCCGGCGTCTTCGTTGGATGCGTACAGCCGCAGCCCGTCGGGCGTCACCCCGAACTGCTCCGGATCCGTCCCCGCGCGGTACCGCGCCACCACCCGCCGCGTCGCCACATCGATAACCGCGATGGCGTCGCCGCCGCCCTGCACCTGCGGGCGGTCGTCGCTCAGCGCCACGTACACGCGCCGCCCGTCCGGCGATGCCTGGATGCCGCGCGGCCGCTCCCCCACCGGGATCGTCGCCACCACCCGCCGCGCCGCCGCATCCACCACCGACACGCTCCGCGACCCCTCGTTGCTCACGAACAGCATTTGCGCGGCGGCAAAGCGTGGGATCGTGGCCAGGGTGAGGATGAGAAGCGTGCGGCGGATGTCGAGGTACATCGTCAGGATTTCGGGTGTCCGGGATGAATCGAACTGCGTCCGCGGGGTGCCCCTCCCCCGGCCCCTCCCCGTTCGTTCCTCACGGAGAGGGGAGAACTTCAGGACGCTGTTACCGGCATCCAACTGGCGCCGGACGGCGCCCCCTTACTCGCCTAGGCTCGCACCTCCCCCAAAAAACCCTGGGTGAGGTGGACTTCGATTCCAACCTCCGAAGAGGTGCGTCGCACCTCCCTCCCCCGCGCAGTTTGCGGGGGAAGGCCGGGGAGGGGGGCGGCTCACCATCTCGCGCCACACCCTCCCCGCCACGCCGCTCATCCGCCCATCGTATCCGCGTACGGCACGTTCTGCGGCTTCGGGGCGGAGGGTGGAGGTGGCGGCGTGGCGGACGGCGGGCCGATCTGCGCGCACGTCTCCGGGCGGCCGCCGCGGCCGTAGACGATTACGTGCGGCTTGGCGGTCAGGCTGTCGATGGGGAGGTTCACGTCACTCTGCGCGCGGCCGCTGCCCAGCGAGTCCGCGCTGACGGGAAAGAGCGAGGCGACGCTCGGCCCCATCGCCGCGCAGCCGCCCTGGCGGATTGCGCCCTCGTACGTGACACCCGCGATTCCCTGCGACAGCGCGACGGAGACGGACGTCGCCTTGCCCACCGCCTTCACCTCGCCGCTGCCGCGGAGCGTCGCGCGGCCCAGCGGCGCCAGCGCGATCGCGGCGGTCCCCTGCGGCGGTGGGGGTTGCTGCAGCGTGTCGGGCACGGGCACGGCGCGCCCCGGCACCGCAGCAGTGTCGTCCGCCGAGGTCGACGTCTTGTCGATGCTGGCGGTGAACTCCGTCTGCGTACGGTCCTCGTCGCCGCAGGCGGCGGCGAGCAGGAGAACGGCGAGGGAACAGGGGACAGGGAACAGGAAATAGCGGGCGATGATTCTCCGCATCCTCGAACCTGGTCTCATCGGCATTCTCATGCTCCTTCGATAGCGTCGCGGCGCCGCGCTCATCCGGAGATTCTGCAGGTGGATGCGGATGCGTCGGCACCCAGCTGGTCCAGCATCTCCCGAGACGGCGCTTCGCCGCGCCCCGCGGGGACCTCGCCGACAAGGCGGGTGCCTCCATTCTCCGCGGGCGCGACCAGGTAGAGCGGCTGGCGAAGCTGGTGGTCCCAGGCGCGGAAGGAGAGCGGCCAGCCCTTGTGCCCGTCGAACTGGGTGGCGTCGCGCTCCAGGTACGCGCGCAGCGCAGCGCCGTCCGTGCTCCGCGCGCGCAGCGAGGCCTCCCACAGCGCCTTGACCGCCATCCACCCCGCCCACGCGGCTCCATCCATCTCCCCGCCGAATCGCGCCCGAAAGCGATCGTTCAGCTGCGCCGCGCCAAAGCGCTCCAGCGACGGATGCCAGAGCACCGCCTCCGTGGCATCCGCCGCCTCCCCGGCACGCGCGGCGAACGCATCCGCGTACATCCGATCGCTCGCCTGCACGTGGAAGACGCCGCGGCCGCACGCCTCGCCGCGCAGCGCATCCGCCCGGCATTCCACGTTGAGGAACACCGCATTCATCGACATCGCCAGATCACCTAGCGCGCGGCACGATGCATCATCGAATCCGCCGATCAGTGCGGCGACCGGCGCGTCCGCGGCCAGAACGGCGGCGGACGGCATCGCGTCCAGCGTCATCAGTTCAATGCGCCGGCCGACCAACTCGCCGGTGCGGGCGGCTTCTTCCACGCCGAGCGTCACGCCACGCGCGGCGCTGGCGGCGGCTGCGTCAGGGCCGGCGACAAAGGCGATGCGCAGCGCGTCCTGGGCAGGGCGCGAAAGAAAGCGAAAATCGCTCCCCGCCAGCAGCAGCGCCCCGGCGGTGCGGATGAACGTGCGACGGTCCAGATCGTTTGCAGTCACCCGCAATAACCTTGTGCATACTTTGTCCAAGTACGACCTGAAACACCGCGTGGAAATTCGCAAGAGCAGGGCCAGTGATCGGCACGAAAGCTGCCTGCGGCGAGTGTTGATGATGAAGGTTCGGGATGCCGGAACGCCCGTACCCCGGGCGGATCGGACATTATCGCAGGTTCCGGATTTTCCGAAAACCATCGCCCGGATGCCCGGGCGTACGCTTCACTCCTGAACGACGCTGCATGTCCCTCGGGAGCCGTGCGGAACGTGTAATCGGGCAGGTCGATCGCGAGGGGCTTCGCGCGGCGCCGCGAGCGCTCCGGATCCTCTGCTTCTGTTGCGCCCTGCTCGCCGCCTGCCGCGGCCGGCAGGACGGCGCACCCGCCACTGGAGACCTGGCTGCACGCCGCTCCATGGGCGCCTCGCAGGCCGCCATTCCCGAAGACGGGCAGTGGCTCATCCCCGCCAAAGACTACCAGAGCACCCGCTTCAGCGGCCTGTCGCAGATCACCGCCGCCAACGTGCGCGCCCTGCGCCCGGCGTGGACCTTCAGCACCGGCGTGCGCCGCGGGCACGAGGCGGCGCCGCTGGTCGTGGGCAGCACCATGTACGTGGTGGCGCCGTATCCCAACATGCTGTTCGCGCTGGACCTGGCGCAGGGCGGGCGGTTGAAGTGGACGTACACGCCGCCCACGCAGCGCGGGGCGCAGGGCGTGGCCTGCTGCGACGTGGTAAACCGCGGCGCGGCCTATTCCGACGGCAAGATCTTCTACAACACGCTCGACGCACAGACCGTCGCGGTGGACGCGGAGACGGGAAAGGAGGTCTGGCGCACGCGGCTGGGCGACATCAACCGCGGCGAGACCATGACCATGGCCCCGCTGGTGGTGAAGGACAAAGTGCTCGTCGGCAACAGCGGCGGGGAGATGGGGGTGCGCGGCTGGCTTACGGCGCTGAACGCCAGGACGGGAAAGATCGACTGGCGCGCGTACAGCACGGGGCCGGACAAGGACGTGCTGATCGGCCCCGACTTCAAGCCGTTCTACGCGCCCGACCGCCGCCCGGACCTGGGAGTCAGGTCGTGGGCCTCCAACACCTGGACGGTGGGCGGGGGCACGGTGTGGGGATGGATCAGCTACGATCCGGAGCTGGACCTGGTCTACTACGGCACCGGCAACCCCGGCCCGTGGAACCCCGAGCAGCGCCCCGGCGACAACAAGTGGACGGCCTCCATCTTCGCCCGCGACCCGGACACGGGGCAGGCGCGCTGGGCGTACCAGTGGAGCCCGCACGACGTGCACGACTACGACGGCATCAACGAGAACGTGCTGCTGGACCTGCGGATCGGTGGGCGGGTGCGCAAGACGCTCGTCCGGCCGGAGCGCAACGGGTACATGTACGTGCTGGACCGCGCCACGGGAGAGGTGCTGTCGGCGGACCCGTTCGTCCACATCACCAGCTCGCGCGGGGTGGACGTGCGGACGGGCGTGTACCACCCGGCGGCGGAGAAGTATCCGCGGCTGGGCGAGGTGGTGCGCGACATCTGCCCCGCGGCGCCGGGCGCCAAGGACTGGCAGCCGACCGCCTTCTCCCCCCGCACCGGCCTGCTCTACGTGCCGCACAACAACCTGTGCATGGACGTGGAGAGCGTGGAGGCCAACTACATCGCCGGCACGCCGTACGTGGGGATGAACGTGGTGATGCACGCCGGCCCCGGCGGCCACCGCGGCGAGTTCACCGCGTGGGACCCCGTGCGCCGCCGCGCCGCGTGGAAGGTGCGCGAGCGCTTCCCCGTCTGGAGCGGCGCGCTGGTGACCGCGGGCGACGTGGTGTTCTACGGGACGATGGAGGGGTGGTTCAAGGCGCTGGACGCGCGAACGGGCCGGCTGCTGTGGCAGTTCAAGACGGAGTCGGGGATCATCGGCCAGCCCATCAGCTACCGCGGGCCTGACGGCAAGCAGTACGTCGCCATCCTCTCCGGCGTGGGCGGATGGCCGGGCGCCGTGGTCGCGGGCGACCTGAACCCGGCGGACAGCACGGTCGCGCTCGGCTTTGCGGGGGCGATGCGGGACCTGCCCCGGGAGACCGGCCGCGGGGGCACCCTCTACGTGTTCGCGCTGCCATGAGGAAAGTGCGTGAGTGCGTTAGTGCGGTAGTGCGTCAGTGCGCGGGCGTCGATGCAGACGTGCGTGGGGGCGTGAGCGCGCGGGCCCCCGGAGCGAATGAATTCGCCGCTGGAAAGGCGCAAAGTCCGCCTGCGCGGACTGTAGCCGACGGTTCGGCGCGCGGCATCTCGCATCCTGATAATCGTCACGGGCTTGCGGCGCCGATCGCCTGGTTGCGGACGCGCAGGTGCGTGGGACGCCGCACGCACCCGGGCCGCCGAGTCCGCGCAGGCGGACTTCGTGTAGTTGTTGCCGCGAATTTATTCGCCCATGCGGGCCGACGGCACGTTGCCGGAACCGCACCTCGAGAATCCGGGCGCAGGCATTCCCGCTATTCCCTATTCCCTATTCCCTATTCCCTGCTTTTCGCCGTCCTCCTCGCCGGCTGCATGGACAAGGCGATGACGGGCGAGTACGGCTCGAAGAACGCGCCACCGCAGCTTCCGGCGCTGACGACGAATTTTGCGCCCACGCGCGCGGACGTCACGGTGCCGGAAGACGGGCAGTGGACCATGCCGGCGCGCGATTACGGCAGCACGCGGTTCAGCGGGCTGAACCAGATCAACGCCGGCAACGTGCGCGGGCTTCAGCTGGCCTGGACCTGGAGCGACGGCAACTTCTTCGGGCACGAGGGGGCGCCGCTGGTGGTGGGGAGCACCCTGTACTGGGTGAGCCCCTTCCCCAACCAGCTGTACGCGCTGGACCTGGCGCGCTCCGGCGCGGTGAAGTGGGTCTACAAGCCGCCGGTGCAGCGGGCGGCGCAGGGGGTGGCCTGCTGCGACAAGGTGAACCGCGGCGCGGCGTACGCCGACGGGCGCATCTTCTTCAACACCCTCGACAACCAGGTGGTCGCGGTGGATGCCGCCACCGGCGCGGAGGCGTGGCGGGTGCGCATCGGCGACATCAACCGCGGCGA
This sequence comes from Longimicrobium sp., assembly GCA_035759295.1. Lineage (GTDB taxonomy): Bacteria > Gemmatimonadota > Gemmatimonadetes > Longimicrobiales > Longimicrobiaceae > Longimicrobium. Next base: position 10,704 of record DASTVC010000297.1, read on the forward strand.
GACCATGACCATGGCGCCGCTGGTGGTGAAGGGGAAAGTCCTCGTCGGCAACAGCGGCGGGGAGATGGGGGTGCGCGGCTGGCTCACCGCGCTGGACGCAGCCACGGGGCGCATCGCCTGGCGCGCGTACAGCACGGGCCCGGACGCCGACGTGCTGATCGGGCCCAATTTCCACCCGTTCTACGAGCAGGATCGCGGCGAGGACCTGGGCGTCACCACTTGGCCGCCCAACGGGTGGGAGACGGGCGGCGGCACGGTGTGGGGATGGATATCGTACGATCCTGCCCTCGACCTGGTCTACTACGGCACCGGCAACCCGGGGCCGTGGAACCCCGAGCAGCGCCCGGGCGACAACAAGTGGACCGCCGGCATCTTTGCCCGCGATCCGGATGACGGGCAGGCGCGCTGGTTCTACCAGTGGAGCCCGCACGACGTGCACGACTACGACGGCATCAACGAGCAGATCCTGCTCGACCTCCCCATCGAGGGGCGGACGCGGAACGTCCTCGTGCGCGCGGAACGCAACGGCTACGTGTACGTGCTGGACCGCGCCACGGGGCAGGTGCTCTCGGCGGATCCGTTCGTCCACATCACCTCGTCGAAGGGAGTGGACCTCAAGACGGGGGCGTACCAGCCGAACCCCGAGACGGCGCCGCGGTCGGGGACGGTGGTGCGCAACATCTGCCCGGCCGCACCCGGCGCCAAGGACTGGCAGCCCGCCGCCTTTTCGCCCCGCACCCGGCTGATGTACATCCCGCACAACAACCTGTGCATGGACTACGAGGCGGTCGAGGCCAACTACATCGCCGGCACGCCGTACGTGGGCGCCAACGTGACCATGCACGCCGGCCCCGGCGGCCACCGCGGCGAGTTCACCGCGTGGGACCCTGTCCGGCGGCGCCCCGCGTGGAAGATCCGGGAGCTCTTCCCCGTCTGGAGCGGGGCCCTGGCCACCGCGGGCGACGTGGTGTTCTACGGCACGATGGACCGCTGGTTCAGGGCGGTGGATGCGGCGACGGGGCGCATCCTCTGGCAGTTCCGCACGGCGTCGGGGATCGTGGGCCAGCCGATCACCTTCCGTGGCCCGGACGGCAAGCAGTACGTGGCCATCTTCGACGGGGTGGGCGGATGGCCCGGCGCCGTCGTATCCGGCGACCTGTCCCCCGAAGACCCCACCTCCGCGCTGGGCTTTACGGCCGCGATGGCGGAGCTGCCGGACTACACGGAAAAAGGCGGCACCCTTTACGTCTTCGCGCTGCCATGACGACGAGTGCGAAAGTGCGAGAGTGCGAAAGTGCGAAAGTGGGGACGCCGAAGTGCGCATCCGCTGCTTCGCGGTTATCTCGCTATTCCCTATTCCCTATTCCCTATTCCCTTCTTTTTGCCCTCACCGCGTGCTCCGAGTCGCACGCCGCGCCGAGAATCATCGACGAGACGCAGCCGGCCGCGCAGACGCACCTCGCCGCGGCGGCGCCCAAACGCAGCACGACGGAACTTCGCGTCTGCTCCGATCCCAACAACCTGCCGTTCAGCAACCAGGCGGGCGAGGGGTTCGAGAACCGCATCGCGGAGCTGATCGGCCGCGATCTCCATCTGCCGGTAAAGTACACGTGGTGGGCGCAGCGGCGCGGCTTTATCCGCAACACCCTGCGGGCAGGGGACTGCGACCTGGTGATCGGGCTGCCCAGCAGCATGGAGATGGCGCTTACCACACGGCCGTACTACCGGTCCACCTACGTCTTCGTCTACCGCAAGGACGCGGGATTCGACGTGCGCTCGTTCGACGACCCGGTGCTGAAGCAGATGCGGATCGGCGTGCACCTGGTGGGCGACGACTACGCCAACACGCCGCCGGCGCACGCGCTGAGCTCGCGCGGCATCGTGGGCAACGTGCGCGGCTACATGCTGTACGGCGATTACTCGCGCCCCAATCCGCCGGCGAAGATCCTGGACGCGCTGGCGGAGGGGGAGATCGACGTGGCCATCGTGTGGGGGCCGCTGGCCGGCTACTTCGTCCCGCGGCAGAAGGTGGCGATGGAGATGGTGCCCGTCCAGCCGCAGATCGACGTGCCCTTCCTCCCCTTCGTCTACGACATCTCCATGGGCGTGCGGCGCGGCGACGCCAGCCTCAAGGCCGACGTGGAGCAGGTGATGATGCGCCGCCGCGCCGAGATCGACGCCATCCTGGACGAATACGGCGTCCCGCGCGTGGGCACGCGACGCAGTCCGGCATCCCAGGAGCCGCGATGAAGGTCACTTTCGCACTCTCGCACTTTCGCACTTTCGCACTGGCGGCCCTCGTCGTGGCCGCCGGCTGCGACCGCGAGCGCCGCGGATACCGCGAAATCCCCCCAGGCGCCACCGCCATGCCCGCAGTGCAGACGTCGGAGCTGCAGGCGGGGCCCAAGACGACGGATCCGTCCGCCGGCGCCTACCAGGAGAACCGCTGGGCAGTGAGCCAGGGGCAGACGTTCTACGGCCAGTACAATTGCGCCGGCTGCCACGCGCCCGGCGGCGGCGGCGGCATGGGCCCGCCGCTGAACGACGACGAGTGGATCTACGGCAGCGACCCGGAGAACGTCTTCGCCACCATCGTGGAGGGGCGGCCGAACGGCATGCCCTCATTCCGCGGGAAGATCGACAACGCGCAGCTGTGGCAGCTGGTGGCGTACGTCCGCACCATGAGCGGGCTGACGCCCAAGGACGTCCAGCCCGCGCGCCAGGACCACATGCAGGAGTCCAAGCCGGCCATGGACGCCCTGCCCCAGCGCCAGCAGCCATGAGGAAGACAGTGCGTGAGTGCGTCAGTGCGTCAGTGCGGAAGTGCGCGGGGTTCGACTCACGCACTAACGCACTCACGCACTCACGCACTTCCATCGCCCGCTATTCCCTATTCCCTATTCCCTATTCCCTGCTGTTCCTCGCCCTCGGAGGCTGCGACCGCCAATTCTCCGCCGTGCACCCCACCGGCCCCCAGGCGCGCCGCATCAGCGACATGACGTGGTACCTCACCATCACGGGGAGCATCGTCTTCCTCGCCGTGATGGGGCTGCTGTTCTTCGTCCTCTGGCGCGCGCACCGGCGGCAGGACGCGCTGGGCGGCGAGAGGGTGGAGCGGACGATGACGCGCTGGCTCATCGGCGGCGTGGCGGCGACCGTCGTCATCCTGATGGGCACGCTGGTCTACGACTTCTACACGGGGCGCGCGCTGGCCACCTTCGCCGAGCCGGGCGCGCTGACCGTGCGGGTGACGGGGCACCAGTGGTGGTGGGAGGTGCAGTACCAGGACCCGGCGTACGACCGCCGCGTATCCACCGCCAACGAGATCCACATCCCCGTGGGGCGCCGGGTGCGGCTGGAGGTGCAGTCGCGCGACGTGATCCACTCGTTCTGGGTGCCCAACCTGCACGGCAAGCTGGACCTGATCCCCGGCTACAGCGGCACCACCTACTTCCAGGCCGACGAGCCCGGTGTGTTCATGGGCCGCTGCGCCGAATACTGCGGCCTGCAGCACGCGCGCATGGACCTGCGCGTGGTCGCCGAATCCCCCGCGAAATTCGCCGCCTGGTACGAGGGGCAGCTGAAAAGCGCGCCTTCCCCTGCCGACACCGTGCAGCAGAAGGGGCAGCAGGTGTTTCTCTCCCACGCCTGCTCCAGCTGCCACACCATCCGCGGCACGCCTTCGGGGAGCCGCGTGGGGCCGGACCTTACGCACCTGGCCAGCCGCATGACCATCGGCGCGGGAACGCTGCCCAACACGCGGGGGCACCTGGCCGGCTGGGTGGTGGACCCGCAGCGCATCAAGCCCGGCGTGCGAATGCCGCCCAACCCGCTGGCCGCGGACGAGCTGCAGGCGCTGCTCGACTACCTCCAGAGCCTGAAGTAGAGGGACGCACCCGTGGCACGCACCGAAGCGCACGTAGCCGCCGAGCTGTTCCGGGCCGAGGACCAGGCCGCCATGGAGCGCACCTGGGCCGAAAAGCCCGGACTGTGGGGGTGGCTCACCACCACCGACCACAAGTCCATCGGCAAGCGCTACGTGGCCACCGCCTTCCTCTTCTTCCTCCTCGGCGGCATCGAGGCGGCGGTCATGCGGGCGCAGCTTGCCCGCCCGGAAGCCCGGCTGGTGGACCCGGAGCTGTACAACCAGCTGTTCACCATGCACGGCACCACCATGATGTTCCTGTTCGGGGTGCCGGTGCAGCTGGCCGTCGCCCTGTACCTGGTGCCGCTCATCCTGGGGACGCGCAACGTGGCGTTCCCCCGGCTCAACGCGTTCGGCTACTGGACGTACCTGATCGGCGGGATGCTGCTGTACGGCGCCTTCTTTCTCAACACGGGCCCGGACGCCGGCTGGTTCAGCTACGTCCCGCTCAGCGGCCCGCAGTTCTCGCCCGGCAAGCGTGTGGACGTGTGGTCGCAGACCGTGACCTTCACCGAGATCGCCGCGCTGGTGGCCGCGGTGGAGATCATCGTCACCATCTTCAAGCAGCGCGCGCCGGGAATGTCGCTCAACCGGCTCCCCATCTACCTGTGGTCCGTGCTGGTGACGGCGTTCGTCGTGCTCTTCGCCATGCCGTCGGTGGCGCTTGGGAGCATGATGCTGGCGATGGACCGGCTGGTGGGCACCCACTTCTTCAACCCGGCGGAGGGGGGCGACCCGCTGCTCTGGCAGCACCTGTTCTGGTTCTTCGGGCACCCCGAGGTCTACATCATGTTCCTGCCGGCCGCGGGGTTCGTGTCGCACATCATCCCCGTGTTTGCCCGGCGCAAGATGTTCGGCTACCCCCTGTTGGTGCTGTCGCTGGTCGCGACGGGCTTTCTGAGCTTCGGCCTGTGGGTGCACCACATGTTCGCCACCGGCCTGCCGCAGCTGGGGCAGAGCTTCTTCACGGCCGCCAGCATCATCATCGCCATCCCCAGCGGCGTGCAGGTGTTCTGCTGGATCGCCACGCTGTGGGCCGGCCGGCCGCGCTTCGCCACGCCGCTGCTCTTCGTCCTGGGCTTTCTTTTCCTCTTCGTCCTGGGCGGCATCACGGGGGTGATGGTGGCCTCGGTGCCCTTCGACCAGCAGGCGCACGACACCTACTTCATCGTGGCGCACCTGCATTACGTGCAGGTGGGGGCCTTCGTCTTCCCCCTCTTTGCCGCCTTCTACTTCTGGTTCCCCAAGGTGACGGGGCGGATGCTGTCGGAAACGGTGGGCCGCTGGCACTTCTGGCTCTTCTTCATCGGCATGAACGTCACCTTCTTTCCCCAGCACTTCCTGGGGTTGATGGGGATGACGCGCCGCGTCTACACCTATCTGCCCGAGACCGGCTGGGGGCCGCTGAACCTGCTTTCCAGCGTCGGCGCCCTGGGGATGGCGGCGGGGATCATAGCGTTCCTGGCGAACGTCTTCCGAAGCCTGAAGCACGGCGCGCCGGCGGGTGACGATCCGTGGGACGCGCACTCGCTGGAGTGGTCCACCGCGTCGCCGCCGCCCCGCTACAACTTCCTGCACATCCCCATCGTCCAGGGGCTGTACGCGCTGTGGGAGCG
>DASTVC010000298.1:0-9057 GCA_035759295.1 Longimicrobium sp.
AGGCCGGCTTTCGCGAGCAGTTGAGGCCCCGTTCGGCGAGCGTCAGCGAGCCGAGACGGGGCTTATCGCTTTCCCAGCAGCGGATTCATCCGCTCATCCCTGCCGTTCATCCCGCCGCTCGCCACGATCCCGCCTGCCCTCACCCCGCCCGCCAGTCCGGATTCAGCTTGCTGGTGAGGATGTGGTCCTCCCACCTGCCGTTCAGCAGCAGGTAGTCGCGCGCAAAGCCCTCTACCGTGAACCCCAGCCGCCGCAGCAGGCCGCCGCTGCGCTCGTTGCGGGGGACGTAGTTGGCCTGGATGCGGTGCAGGTTCTGGTCGCGGAACATGTACCCGATCGCCGCCTCCAGCGCCTCGCGCATCATCCCGCGCCCCTGCACCTCCGCATCCAGCCCGTACCCCAGCATGCAGTAGTGCGCGGGGGCGCGAAAGATCTGCGTGAAGTTGGCGTTCCCCACCACCCGCTCGGGCCGGGCGCGGTCGAAGATGAACAGCCGCACGCTCTTGCCGTCGCGGAACTCCGCCAGGTTGGCGCGCACCTGCGCGTGCCAGAACCCCTCGGTAAAGAACTCCTCGCCCACCAGCGGGCGCGAGGCGGCAAGGTGCTCGCGGTTGTCGCGAAAGTAGCGGACCACCTGCGGCACGTCGTCCGTCTCCGCCAGGCGGACGACGACCTGCGGGGCGGTCAGGTGGGGCGGGTTCCAGGGCATCAGTCAGGGCGGCACGGGATGATGTCGGGGGATGATGCGCGCGGGTCCAACCTAGCGCCCCGCGGCGGAGGATCAAGCCGGGCATGGCCGTTGCGAGCGCCGCCCGCCGATCCCGATGGACGTCCGCCGCCCGATCGCCGAGGAGCCGCCGTGGCCGAAGACCGCAAGGAACCGCCCTTCGAAGGGGGCTCGCAGCCCGTTCCGCACCAGACGGACCCCGTCCCCGGCCCGGGACGCAGTGCGGCGCAGTGGATCACCATCCTGCTGTGCGTGATCGTCGTGGCCGCCGTGCTGGTCTACATCTTCGGGCGCTGACCACTTTCTCCGCACGGTGGCGGATGACGGGAGCGGATTGACCGCCCGGCGGCGTGCGTACAACTTTGTCCGCATGCCCGCCGTACTTGCCGCCGCGCGCCGCTGGGTCTTTCCCCCCGCGCCCGACACCGCCGCCGTCGAACGCCTTTCGCGCGAGCTGCGCCTGCCGCCGACGCTCTGCCGGCTGCTGGTGCACCGCGGCTACGGCGCGTCCGACGCGGCGCGCGGATTCCTGCGCCCGCAGCCGGACCACATCCACCCGCCCACGCTGCTGGCCGGCATGGGCGACGCCGTCGCGCGTCTGCGCCAGGCGATCGACGCGGGGGAGACGATTCTCGTCCACGGCGACTACGACGTGGACGGCATCTGCTCCACCGCCCTGTACGTCCGCGCGCTGCGGATGATGGGGGCGAAGGCCGAGCCGTTCGTCCCGCGGCGGCTGGTGGATGGATACGACCTGTCCGAGGCCGGGGTGAAGGGCGCGCTCGACATCGGCGCCACCCTCATCCTCACCTGCGACTGCGGCATCGTGGCGCACGACGCCATCGCCCGCGCGCGCGCCGCGGGGGTCGACGTCATCGTGACCGACCACCACACGCCGGGGCCGCGGCTGCCGGAGGCGTCCGCCGTCATCAACCCGAATCGCAGTGACTGCGAGTACCCGGACAAGGGGCTCGCCGGCGTGGGCGTGGCGTGGAAGGTGTGCTGCGCGCTGGCGGCGGAGATCGGCTTTCCGCAGGAGCGGCTGCACTCCTTTCTCGACCTCGTCGCCGTCGCCACCATCGCCGACATCGCGCCGCTGCGGGGCGAGAACCGCGCGATGGTGCGCTGGGGCCTGCGCGTCCTCCCGCAGACGCCCAACCCCGGCCTGCGCGCCCTCCTGCGCGTCACCGGGCTGGCGGACAAGGCGGAGATCACGGCCGCGCAGGTGAGCTTTCAGCTGGCGCCGCGCATCAACGCGGTGGGGCGGATGGGCGAGGCGCTGCGCGGCGTGCGCCTGCTGCTGACGGACGACCCCCGCGAGGCGGAGGAGATCGCCCTTACGCTGGAGCAGGAGAACCGCTGGCGGCAGAGCGTGGAGGGCGAAACGGTCAAGCAGGCCCTGTCTTCACTGGAGATCGGGTACGATCCCGACCGCGACTGGGGGCTGGTGCTGGCGTCGGACGGATGGCACCCGGGGGTGATCGGGATCGTGGCCTCGCGGATGGTGGAGCGGCTGCACCGGCCCACGGTGATGATTGCGCTGGATGGCGTGTCGGAGGGGAAGGGAAGCGCGCGCTCCATCCCCGCCTTCAACCTGTACGAGGCCATCCGCGACTGCTCGGACCACCTGGTGCGCTTCGGCGGGCACCGGATGGCGGCCGGCTGCGCCATCCGCGCGGACCGCGTGGACGGATTCCGCGAGGCCTTCAACGCCCGCGCCCGCCAGGTGCTGCGCGAGGAGGACCTGGTCCCCGAGGTGCGGATCGACCTGGAGGTGGAGCTGCGCCACGCGGACCACGATCTGGTCCGCATGCTGCGCCACGCCGGCCCCTTTGGCGCGGGGAACCACACGCCCGTGTTCGCGTCGCGCGGGGTCTCCGTGGCCGACCACCGCATCGTGGGGCAGGGGCACCTGAAGATGACGCTGGGCGCCTATGGCACCACGCTCGAGGCCATCGGCTTCGGCATGGGTGAGCGGGCGCAGGAGCCCGGCTTTGGCACGGCGCCGATGGACGTGGCGTTCAAGCTGGAAGAAAACCACTACAACGGCCGCACGACGGTGCAGGCGCGCCTGGTGGACTTTCGCCCGTCGGAGTGATGCCCCGGGTTCCCGCAGCGTTGCCTTCAATAACGAGAGCGTTGACTTCCTGAGGGAGCGCCACACGGAACATCAACCCACACAATCATTTGCGCGCGACCGAAGGACCTCCTTTCCGCCGCTGTGGGGCCAGCCGCCGAGCGTCGAAGCCAGCCCCCCGGTGCTGCCGGCGAGGTCCTTCAGTCGGCGCTAAAGCCCATCGCACCAACAGGTTGCGGTGCCGCGCCTCCCTCGGGAAGTCAACGATTGCAGGCGTTTGGCAATCGCTCGGCGCCGTTCCGCTGTCCAATGCGGCGCGGCGCCGCGCGTTCAATGAGCACACCCAAACATCAACCCGCCCGGGAGTCCTGCATGCGCATCCCCCTGTCCATCCTGGCCGCCCTGCTGCTGGCCGTCCCCGCCGCCCGCGCGCAGGAGGCAGTCGTCTCCACCTCGGCCGAGTCGCGCAGCGTCTCGCTGACGGTCTACAACCAGGGGTTCGCCATCGTCCGCGAACGGCGCGAGGTGGCGCTGGCCGCGGGGCTCAACTACGTGCGCTACCAGGACGTGGCGCAGCAGATCGAGCCCGCCACCGTCAGCATCCAGTCCGCCAGCGTTCCCGGCGGCGTTTCCGTCCGCGAGCAGAACTACCAGTACGACCTGATCGGCACCGCCGCCATCCTGGAGAAGTCCGTGGGGCGCACCGTGCGCCTGCGCCGCGTGCTGCCGGACGGGCGGGTGGAGGTGACGGAGGGAACGCTGCTCAGCGCGCCGTCGCAGGGGATGGTGATACGGACGTCGGATGGCCGGCTGCTGCTGAACCCCGCGGGTGAGGTAGAGGTGGCGGAGATGCCGGGTGGCCTGATCTCGCGCCCGTCGCTCTTCTGGCTGCTGCAGTCGGCGCGCGGCGGGGCGCAGACGCTGGACGTCTCGTACCTCACCCAGGGGATCGGGTGGAGCGCGGACTACGTGGCCGTCATCGACTCCGCCGAGTCGTCGGTGGACCTGACGGGGTGGGTGACGCTCAACAACCGCAGCGGGACGACGTATCCCGAGGCGCAGCTGCAGCTGATGGCCGGCAACGTCCGCCGCGTGACGCCGACGATGAGGGCCAGGCGCGGAGAAGTCGAGCTCGAGGACGCGGCCGCGGTCGCCGCCTACGCGCCCCCGCAGTTCGCGGAGGAGGCGTTCTTCGAGTACCACCTGTACACGCTGGACGGCCGCACCACGCTGGCCAACAACGAGACCAAGCAGATGACGCTGCTCACGGCCCCGGACGCGGGCGTGCAGCGCCAGCTGGTGTTCGATTCGCAGCGGCAGTGGGGGTGGTACGCGCAGCCGGGCGCCGGCTACCGCACGGAAGAGGTGCGCGGCGCCATCATGCTGCAGCTGCGCAACTCGGAGAGCAACCGGATGGGGATGCCGCTCCCCGCCGGCATCGTGCGCCTGTACAAGTCCGACGCGCGCGGCAACCTGCAGTTCCTGGGCGAGGACCGCATCGACCACACCCCGCGTGACGAGATGGTGCGGCTGTACGTGGGCGATGCCTTCGACGTGGTGGCCACCCGCCGCACCGTCAGCGAGCGCCGGCTGCGGCTGGACCGTGAGGGGCGTGAAATCCCCGACGTGGGCAGCCTGTGCCGCGGCTGCCGCCAGGCGTGGGAGTTCAGCCAGGAGATCGTGTTCCGCAACCACAAGGAATCGCCCGCGGACGTGCTGCTCACCGAGCACCTGAACGGGGAGTGGAAGCTGATCTCCCAGAGCCATCCCCACCGCCGCAAGGACGCCGGCACGCTGGAGTTCGAGCTGCGCGTCCCCGCCCGCGGCGAGGTCACCGTCACCTATACCGCGCGCATCTGAACGGGGGGCGCTGAACCGCACCCGCCAGCCGCGCGCGGCTGTGGAATGAAGCCGCCAATGTGTCATTTCGAGGCCCGGCCACACGGTCGTCCGCCTCTCGCGCGCGAGGTTGCAGGGCCGAGAAATCTACTTTCGGTTCGTTGGAGGCCAGTCGCGGCAGCCCGCTCCACACCTGCGGCGGCACGATTGCTGGACAGGGCTGGTTGCGAGGCGTCGAACCAGCTACGAGCAGACGGAGAGTAGATTTCTCACTCGCGCGCAGGGTCTGTCGCGAGTGACGATCCTGCGCGGCGCTCCTTCGAAATGACAATGTGGAGCGTGGAGAACCATCACGGAGACTCCACGCTCTCCTTGTACGACGGGCTTGCGGCGGGGCGCCCGGCGGTGCATTTCAATGCGTCGCCGGGCGTCCGTTTCATCCCTTTACCACCAGCAGCAACACGTCGTGAGGATCGTCGCGGGGGAGTGGGGGGGACGGCGGATTGCGGCGCCGCCGGGGCGGGCCACGCGGCCCACCACCGACCGCGTGCGCGAGGCCTGGATGTCCGTCGTGGCGCCGTACCTGCCCGGCGCGCGCGTCCTGGACCTTTTCGCGGGCTCCGGCGCGCTGGGCCTGGAAGCGCTCTCCCGCGGCGCCGAGCGCGCCGTCTTCGTGGAGCAGGCACCCGCCGCGCTCACCATCCTCCGCGCCAATCTCACCACGCTGGGCGCGGACGATCGCGCCGAGGTCGTGCGCATGGACGCGGTGAAGTACGCGTCGGGGCTGGATGCGGACGCGTTCGACGTGGCCTTCGCGGACCCGCCGTACGGGCAGGGGTTCGCGCAGGCGCTGGCGGACGCGTTCGCGCGCACGCCGTTCGCCGGGCTGCTGTGCATCGAGCACGGCCGCGCCGACGCCCTACCCGACCTGCCCGGCGCGCGCACCCGCCGCTACGGCGACACCTGTCTCACCTTCATCCCCGCCCCCGAATGAGCACGGAGCGCGTCGCGGTCTGTCCCGGGTCGTTCGATCCCGTAACCCGCGGCCACGAAGACATCATCCGCCGCAGCTTTCGCATGGCCGACCGCGTGATCGTCGCCGTCGCCTACAGCGCCACGCAGGTAAAGCAGGGGATGTTCACGGTGGACGAGCGCGTGGAGATGATCCGCGAGACCTTCGCGGACGATCCGCGCGTGGAGGCCATGTCGTTCACCGGCCTGCTGGTGGATTTCGCCAGGGAGCAGGGAGCCAGCCTGATCGTCCGCGGGCTGCGCGCCGTGTCGGACTTCGAGTACGAGTTCCAGATGGCGCTGATGAACCGCAAGCTGTGGGACGGGATGGAGACCGTCTTCATGGCGCCGGACCTGGAGCACCTGTACCTCTCCTCCTCGCTGGTGCGGCAGATCGCCTCGCTGAACGGCGACGTGACGCCGTTCGTCCCCCCCGCCGTCCTGGCGCGGCTTCAGGCAAAGTTCAGCAAGCCGGCCGCATGAGCTTTCTGGACGACGTACGCGCGCGGGCAAAGGCCAACCCGCGCCGCATCGTGCTTCCCGAGGGCGCCGACGAGCGCATCCTGGTCGCCGCGGGGCGGATGGCGCGGGACGGGCTGGCGCATCCCACCGTGCTGGGCGGGCCGGAGATCGGCGCCGAGCTGCGGCGGATCGGCGCGGAGGGCGTGGCGCTGGTGAACCCGGCCGACGATCCACGCCGCCCCGCGCTGGCGGACCGGCTATACGAGCGCCGGAAGGCGAAGGGGCTCACGGAGGATGAGGCGTATCGCAAGTCCGCGGACCCGCTGTACTTCGGCGCGCTCCTGCTGGCCGCGGGCGAGGTGGATGCCTGCGTGTCGGGGGCGATGAACACCACCGGCGACGTGCTGCGCGCCGCGCTCTGGGCCGTGGGGCCGGCGGAGGGGATCCGCACCGTCTCGTCCTCATTCTACATGGTGGTCCCCGACTTTCGCGGCGCCGGCGAGGAGGTGCTGACCTACTCCGACGCCGCCGTGGTCCCCGATCCCACCGCAGAGCAGCTGGCCGACATCGCCGCCGCCGCCGCGGACGCGCGCCGCCGCATCGTGGGCGACGAGCCGCGCGTTGCCTTTCTCTCCTACTCCACGAAGGGGAGCGCCGCGGGGCCGATGGTGGACGAGGTGCGGCAGGCGCTGGAGATCTTCCGGCAGAAGATGCCCGGCGTCCCCGCCGACGGCGAGATGCAGGTGGATGCGGCGCTCATCGAGAGCGTGGGTGCGCGCAAGGCCCCGGGATCGCCCGTCGGGGGCAAGGCGAACGTCCTCATCTTCCCCGACCTGAACGCCGGCAACATCGCCTACAAGCTCACGCAGCGCCTGGCCAGCGCCGAGGCCATCGGCCCCATCATCCAGGGCCTGGCGCGCCCGTGCAGCGACCTGTCGCGCGGCGCGGACGCCGACGACATCGTCAACGTCGCGTGCATCATGTCGCTGCTGGCGGTCTGACCGGCGGAATTCTGATGGATGGACCGCGCCGGTCGGCGGATCGTGGGACGTGCCGGGCGTGCGCCGGTAAGGCCGCGGAGAGGCGAGACGGCCCGCGCAATGGTTGCGCGCGGAACGCGGGCGGCGTACCGTGTGGTCCATAAGGGGCGCGGCCCAGAGCCCCGCGTGGGGCGGGGGTGGCACTGGGCTTGCTCCGCGCCCTTCCCTGACGCGGTTTTCCCCCGGACCTGAGGATCATTGAGGAGCCATGAGCTTCCAGACGAGCAAGAACAACGGTGTGGTGGTGGTGGACGTGGACGGGCAGCTCATCGTCGGCAACCGGCAGGAGCTCAAGCAGAAGGTTCTCGATGAGCTGGAGGGGGGAGAGCGCAAGTTCCTGATCGACTTCTCCAACACCGGCTACATCGACTCGTCCGGCCTGGGCGTGCTGGTGAGCCTGAGCAAGAAGATCCGCGAGCAGGGCGGCGAGCTGCGCCTGGCCAACCTGAACGAGGATCTGCGCACGCTGTTCGAGCTCACCAAGCTCGACACGCTGTTCAGCATCGCCGACACGCGCGACGAGGCCCTGGCGGGGTTCTGATCCGCCCCGCTCCGATGAACCGTTCGCGGCGCGGCCGCTCCGGGGCAGGTGCCCGGCGCGGCCTGTCCGTGCCTCCGATCATGAGCCCGCACTCCACCGCCCGTTCCCGCGCCCCGCGCGGGGGGACCCGCTGATCATGGCCCTGCCGCTGGGGGGCGACGCCTGCGCGTTCGTGCTGGAGCTGCCCAGCGACCCGCGCGTGATCGAGACCGCCGTGGCCTACCTGGTAGACCGGCTGCGCGCGTACGACTTCAACGGCTCCCGGCTCAACCTCAATTTTCGCGTGGGCGTGGCCGAGGCGCTGGCCAACGCGATGATCTACGGCAACGGCAGCGACCCGGAAAAGCGCGTCCGCGTGGAGGTGGAGCTTTCCTCCCAGGCCGTCGCCCTGCACGTGCACGACGAGGGCGAGGGCTTCGACGACACGGACGTTCCCGATCCCACCCTTCCCGAGAACCTCGATGGCACCGGCGGCCGCGGCATCTTCCTGATCCGCGAGCTGATGGACGAGGTGCAGTACCATCCACCCGGCAACTCTTTGAGGATGGTGCTGCGGCGCGAGCACGACCTTCGCCGTGCGTCCGGACAGTGAGCCCCCTCCCGAGGTGATTACGGCCGCCCCTTCCGTCCCCCGCCTTCCCGCTTCGGCGCGCGAAGTGCTCGGCGACCTGCGCCGGGCCTGGGACGGCGTGTGCGTGTGGCAGAGGGACGGCACCGGCGGGTGGGTCGGGGTCGATGGCCTGGACGCCCCTCCCGGCGGCGGCGCGGTGGACGTCCCCGGCGTGCCGCTGCGGCTGGAGATCCCCGGCGCCCCGGACGAAGAGGCACGGGGCGCGGCGCGCTTCCTGGGCTCCATGCTCGCCCGCGTGGCCCGCCACGACGAGGAGATGCGCTCCTTCAGCCGCGAGATCGCCGAGCGGTACGAGGAGATCACCCTCCTCTACTCCATCAGCGAGATCCTGGGCTCCATCATCTCGCTTGAAGAGGCATCGCGGACGATTCTTCAGGAAGTGGCGGGGATCCTGGGCGCCAGCCGCGCATCCCTCTGGGTGCACGACGCCGACCGCCACCAGCTCTATCTGGCCGCGGTGGAGGGCGGGGACGGGCAGACGCACCCCATCGAGGTGGACGACCCCTGCTCGGTGACGGCGGCGGTGTTCCGCGAGGGGCGCGCCGTCATCCTGGCGCCGGGGGAGGAGTACTACCGCGACGACTGCGCCGGCGGCGAACGGCAGCGCGGCTCCTTCCTTTCCGTTCCCGTCAGCTACACGCCGCCGGAGGGCGAGGCGCGCGCGGTGGGCGTCATCAACCTCATCGGCCGCGGCGGCAACGACGGGTTCAGCGCCGGCGACATGAAGCT
>DASTVC010000299.1:0-9040 GCA_035759295.1 Longimicrobium sp.
GCCTTCCTCAGAATGACACCGTTCTTCTGGACGCAGTCTTTTGACGGATTCGATATGAGAGGCGTTGCCAAACCTCCCCCACCCGAAGCGTTGACTTCCTGAGAGGGTGTTGCTAAACCTGACCGGCTCCCACCGGAGGCACACTGTCATCCTGAGGGAGCGCACGCCCGTAACTTTCATAACCACAGAAGCTTGCGCGCGACCGAAGGATCTTTGTCGGGTCGCGCGAAGCCCAGCCCTCGGGATCCGTTCAAGTTCCTCAGTCAGGCAGACAAGGTCCTTCAGTCGGCGCCAACCCTTTGCCTGAAAGTAGTTTGCGCAGCGGCGCCTCCCTCAGGAAGTCAACGCTAGTGGACGGTTTGGCAACACCCTCTGAGGGAGCGCCGCACCGGAACCAGAAGCCTTCCCAATCACTAGCGCGCGACCGAACGACCTCGCCGGCATGACCAAGGGGCCGGCTCCGACGCTCGACGGCTGGCCCCGCAGCGGCGGAGAGGGGGTCCTTCGGTCGCGCGCAAGCGGTTGTGTGTATTGGGGTTCCGCGCGGCGCTCCTTGAGGAAGTCAACAGCGAGGGGCGGTATAGCTCAAGAGGGGCGGTTCTCTCATCAAACCATCAAACGGGGGATCCACACAAACGAACGCCGCGCCGGCAGAAAGTGCCGGCGCGGCGTTGGTTGTCCGTGCGTACGTGCGTCAGCCCGGGCGGGTGCGGCTGCCGCCGCCGCTGCCGCGCGAACCCGAACCCGAGCCCGAGTCGCGGCTGCGCGAAGGCTCCGAGCTGCGCGACGGAGGCGAGGAGCTGCGTGCCGGGGGCGACTCGCGCCGCGGCTCGGCCGAGCGCGCGGGCGGCGACTCGCGGCGCGGCTCCGCGGAGCGCGAGGGCGGCGACTCGCGGCGGGGCTCCGCGCTCCGGGCCGGCGGGCTTTCGCGCCGCGGCTCGGCCTGGCGCTCGCTCCCCGACGGGCGGCGCTGGAAGGTGGGCCGCTCGCGCGACGGCTCCACCGGCTTGTCCTGCTGCGGCTGCGCCGACTGCTCGGGCTGGCGCGACCCCGGCGTGGCCCGCTCGGGACGGCCGCTGGCGCGCGGCTCGCTGCTGTTGCCGCGGCCCTCGCCGCGGTCACGCACCCGCGGCTCGTAGGTGCCGCGCTCCGGACGGCTCGACGGCGCGCGCTCGGTGGTCTCCGGGCGGCGGGCCGCCGCCGGGCCGGTGCGGCTGCCTTCCCGCTCCGGACGCCGGGCCGACACCACCCCCTCGCGGGCCGGACGCGTGCTCTCCGGTCGGGTCGAGCTCACGCCGCCACGGACGGCCGGCGTGTTGCCGCTTCCCGACGCGCCGGGCCGGCGCTGCGCGGCGCTGCTGCGGGCCGGGGGCGCGTAGCTCTCCGTGCGCTCCTTGTAGCCGTGAAGCGGGCGGTGGCGGGCCGTGCGGTAGTAGTACCGGTCGTAGTACACGCGCCGGCTGCCGCGCCACCGGTAGGTGTCGTAGTACCACGGGCGGTTGATGAGGATGATCCGCACGCGGTCGCAGCGGGAGCGGCCGTAGTAGTCGTAGCGGATGTCGTTGTACCAGTCGCCGTACCCGTCGTAGCAGGCGTACCGCGGATAGTCGTAGCGGGCGCCCATGTGGTACGTGTAGTAGTCCACCGACTCGTAGCCGTACGAGGTCTCGGGGACGATGGCGCGGACGATCTCGTCCATGGCGTAGAACGGGTCGCCGTAGATGCTGCGGCTGTCGTCCCACCCGGCAAAGCGCGGGCGGTACAGGTCGCGCACGCGCCACAGCTCCAGCGGCTCCTCGAGCGCCACGGCCAGCACGTAGCCCACGCCGTTGCCGCCGCGCACGTTCAGGTAGTCGGAGCGGCGCGAGCCCAGGGTAAGGGTGCGGCCGCGCTCTACCCACCCGTCGTCGCTCTCGCTGCGGGGGTAGAGGATGTCGACGTCGCCGTTGGTGTCGATGTGGAACACCGCCAGGTAGCCGTCATACTCCGACCGCACGCGGATGCGCAGGCGGTCGGTGTAGCTGTAGTAGTCACGGTGGTTGTCTACCCACACCCGCACGCCGCCGCTCTGCGCGGCGTTCTTTGCGGCTGCGAGTACGGACGCCTCGGCATCCAGCATCAGTGCGGGCGCCGGTGCCGCGGCCGCCGGCGCGGCGGCCAGGGCGGTCAGGGCCAGGCCCGCCAGGATCATGTTGCGCATGGGAGTTATCTCCGGGGTGGTGCTGCGGTCTAACGCCCATCGTGGCAGGGCAAGCGCCGTTCCGGGGTGGACCGGTTTTTCAAGATAATGCGATGCAATCACTTAGCAAGGATGCGACTTTCCCCCCGCACCCCGTCCCGTCCCCGGCGTGGGACGGTGGTTCTCTCGCAGGGGACGGAGGAGGACGGTGACGGGGTGACGGGTGAACGGGCCGGCAGTGGCGCGACCCGCGGGGGCCCTCACCCCCGCCAGGCCTTTCGCTCGTTCCTCGCGACGGCTGGCGACCCCTCTCCCAAACTGCGGGAGAGGGGTTGTTTACATTCACAAATGTCGAGGACACGCCACCCCTCCTCCGCGGTTGGGGGAGGGGTCGCCCCGAGCCGCGAGGAACGAGCGGCGAAGTCGGCGGGGGAGAGGGCCCAGCGGGAACGCATCACACCATCACACCATCACACCATCACACCATCACACCATCATCACATCATCACACCATCATCACACCATCACACCATCACACCATCATCACACCATCACACCATCACACCATCACACCATCACCCGTTCACCCCGTCACCCGTTCACCCGCCGTTGACGCCCCCCGCCCGCCCGGATACCTTCCCCGCTTTCCGCAGAACAGCTGGAGCCGTGCCCCATCCCCTGCTGATCGAGTCGTTTCAGACGGTCCCCGCATTCCGCGCGCTGGCGTCATCGCTGCCGCGCGTGGGGGAGCGTGCGCTCGCGTCCGGGCTGGCGGGCTCGTCGGTCATGGTGATGCTGGCCGCCCTGCACCGCGTGCGGCCGGAGCGCATCTGGCTGCTGGTGGCCGGCGGCCCGGAGGACGCGGAGCAGGCCACCAGCGACCTGGAAGCGCTGCTGGGCGAGGCCGACGTCTTTCTCTATCCGCAGCGCGAATCGCTGCCGTACGAGGAGGGCGAACCGCACCTGGAGATCGGCGGGGCGCGGGTGGAGGCGCTCGAGGCACTGCTGAGCGGCCGCGCGCGGGTGATGGTGACCACCGCGCGCGCCATGCAGGAGCTTTCCCCCGCGGTAGACGGCCTGCGCGACCTGCGGCTGGAGATCAAGGCAGGGGACACGCTCAAGCTCCCCGAGCTCTCCGCGCGGCTGGAAGACATGGGCTTCGAGCGCGTGGCCACGGTGGAGGAAGTCGGCCAGTTCGCGCTGCGCGGCGGCATCGTGGACGTGTTCGGCTTCGGGACGCCGGAGCCGGCCCGCATCGAGCTGCTGGGCGACGAGGTGGATTCCATCCGCTTCTTCGACATCCTTACCCAGCTCTCCGTACGCGCGGTGGACCACCTGCAGCTCCTTCCCGTCGACCTCAAGTCGGTGGACGGGATGGGCGACGGGAAGTCTCCATCGACCGAATCCGCCGAATCAACCGAGGCCCTGGTATCCGCTCCGTCACCCGACGGCGAGCGGCGGTCGCTGCTGGACTACGTGCCGGAAGACACGGTCGTCGTCCACCTGCACGGGACGGGGACGCGGCAGGAGCTGGAGCGCACCTGGACGGAGGTCGTCCGGCTGCACGAGAGCGAGTCCAAGCGCGGCACCCGGCCCGAGGCACCGGAGCGGCTCTTTTTTCCGCCGCCCCTGGCCGAACAGCGGCTGGACGCGTTTCCCCAGCTGTACATCGACGATTCGGGGAACGCGCCGCTGCAGTCGGTGGCGCGGTTCCGCGCGCTGCCGCCGGAGCCCATCGACCGCGACATGGGGCGGCTGGGGGAGGTGCTCAAGTCCGGCGCGGCGCGGGGCGAACGCACGCTGATCCTCTGCGACAACCAGGGGCAGCTGGAGCGCCTGCAGGAGCTGTTGGACGACCTGAAGGTGGCGCGCACGGTGGAGCTGGGGATCGGCTCCTTGGGCGGCGGGTTCGTGCTGGCGGACGCGGAGCCGGCGACGCGCGTCCTCACCGACCACGAGATCTTCCGCCGCTCGCGCCGCATCCGCCGGCGGCGCCGGTTCCGCGGCGGGGCGGCGCTGGAGAGCGTGGCGGCGCTCAAGCCGGGCGATTACGTGGTGCACATGGACCACGGCATCGGCCAGTTCCGGCGGATGGAGCGGGTTCGGCTGGGCGAGGAGGAGTTCGAGACGCTGGTGATCGAGTACGCCGGCGGCGAGCTGCTGCGCGTTCCCGTCCACCGCGTGGACCTTATCGAGCGCTTCGTCGCGGACGCGGACGGGGACGATGCACCGCCGCCCAAGGTGCACCGCATCGGCGGCAAGGAGTGGTCGCGCGCCAAGGGGAAGACGCAGAAGGCCATCCAGGAGATGACGGCCGAGCTGCTGGAGCTGTACGCGGCGCGGCAGGCGGAAAAGGGATACGCCTACAGCCCCGACACGCGCTGGCAGCGGGAGATGGAGAGCGCCTTCCTGTTCGAGGACACGCCAGACCAGCGGCAGGCCACGGAGGACGTAAAGCGCGACATGGAGTCGGAGCGCCCCATGGACCGCCTGATCTGCGGCGACGTGGGGTACGGCAAGACGGAGATCGCCATCCGCGCGGCGTTCAAGGCGGTGCAGGACGGCAAGCAGGTGGCCGTGCTTGTCCCCACGACGATTCTCGCCGAGCAGCACCTGCACACCTTCGCTGAGCGGCTGGCGGACTTTCCGGTCAAGATCGAGGCGCTCTCCCGCTTTCGCACGGCGAAGGAGCAGTCGCGGGTGCTGGAGCGGCTGACGGAGGGCGACGTCGACATCGTCGTCGGCACCCATCGAGTGCTCTCCCCGGACGTCAAGTTCAAGGACCTGGGGCTGATCGTCGTCGACGAGGAGCAGCGCTTCGGGGTGAAGCACAAGGAGTGGCTCAAGCAGCTGCGCCGCACGGTAGACGTGCTGACGCTGACGGCGACGCCCATCCCCCGCACGCTGCACTTTTCGCTGCTGGGGCTGCGCGACATGACGCTCATCCAGACGCCCCCGCGCGACCGCCAGCCCGTGATCACCCACGTGCTGCCGTGGACGGACGCCATCCTGGAAGACGCCATCCGCCGCGAGATCGACCGCGGCGGGCAGGTGTTCTTCGTCCACAACCGGGTGGAGACGATCGGCGCGGTCGCGCAGAAGGTGCAGAAGCTGGTGCCCGACGCGGGGATCGGCGTGGCGCACGGGCAGATGCGGGAAAAGGAGCTGGAGCAGGTGATGACCAGCTTTATCGAAGGAGAGCTGGACGTTCTGGTCGCGACGGCGATCATCGAGAGCGGGCTGGACGTGCCGCGCGCCAACACGCTGATCGTGAACCGCGCGGACTACTTCGGGCTCAGCCAGCTGTACCAGATCCGCGGGCGGGTGGGGCGCAGCCATCACCGCGCCTATTGTTATCTGCTGGTGCCGGACGAGATCCAGGAAGACGCGGAGAAGCGGCTGCGGGTGCTGGAGCACTACACGGAGCTGGGAAGCGGCTACCGCATCGCGCTCAAGGACCTGGAGTTGCGCGGCGCGGGGAACATCCTGGGCCAGCAGCAGTCCGGCTTCGTCCACGCGGTCGGCCTCGATACCTATCTGCGGCTGATGGAAGAGACCATCAAGCAGATGAAGGGCGACGGCAAGGCGCCGGTAAAGAAGCTGGCGGAGGCGTCGGTGGATGGCACCGCGCTCATCCCGGACTGGTACGTCCCCGACGAGGCGCAGAAGCTGAACTTCTACCGCCGCCTGAGCCGCGAAGAGTCGATCACGGGGATCGACGGGGTGCGCCGCGAGCTGCGCGACCGCTACGGCCCCATGCCGGAAGAGGTGGAGACGCTGCTGGGGACGGCGGCGCTGAGACTGGTGGGCGGCGACCTGGGAATCGAGCGGATCCTCGTGCGCCCCTGGGACGTGCGGATCAACTTCCGGCAGGGCGTGGTGCCGCGGATGACGTCGCTGCAGAAGGCGCTGCAGGCGTGGCAGTTCGCGGTGGAGGTGCGCCGCCCGCTGCCCCTGTCGCTCACCCTGACCCGCCACGGCACCGAGCCGATCCTGGGGACGCTGGTCTCCGCGCTGCGCGAGCTGGCGGCGGATCCCGCGCGGGCGGCGTAGGGGAGGACGGGGGGCGGCGGGGCCGAGGGGCCGGGGGATGGCGGCGTCGGGCGGAGCCGTTTCCGCCGGTCCCGCGAGGGGCGATTGAAATCGCAGCAACGACTACACAAAGTCCGCCTGCGCGGACTCGGCGGCCAAGGAGTTTGCGGCGTTCCAGGCTGCTGCGCGTCCGCGGCCGGCGCGGTCTGGCCGGGCTCCGTCCGGGGCGGTTGAAACCGCGGCTGGAAAGGCACAAAGCCCGCCTGCGCGGGCTGGGCGGCCTGGCGGTTTGCGGCGCCCCATACCGCGGCGCGTCCGCTGCCGGGGTGGGCGGCATGGTCGCGTATCGCAGCGCGCGGCACCCGCGGCTACAGTCCGCGAAGGCGGACTTCGCGATGTTCCAGCGGCGAATTCATTCGCTCCTGGTGCGGGCTCGGCGGCTTCGGCGGTCGGTAGCGCGGCGGTCCCGGCGGCGGAGGGGTGAACGGCCTGCACCTTCGCATGCCGTAACGTTCGCTCCTGGCGCGGGCCCGGCGGCCTGGAAGGATGGACGTTCAGGCTACCACAGACGCCCGACGGTGTCACGCGGGATCCGGGACCGACCCCGGTCACTTGATCCTGGGCACTCGATCAGGGGGACCCAAGCATTTGCCGTTTCGTGGCACTTCTCCCGCGCTCGCGTGTACCAGCGCGGTTCCGTATTCGAATCTGGCCATCGCACATCAACGCCGGCGCGGCTTTCCCGTACGCGCCGCCCATTCCCACCAACCGGTTCCGGAGATCGCTTGATGAAGTTGTCCCGCTGGGCGCTGGTCGCCGCGCCGCTCGCCCTGGGGGCGTGCGGAGGCTTCGGCAGCGCCATGACGGCCCATACCGACGTGGTCGCCAAGGCCGCTGGCAAGGAGCTGAAGGTGGAGGACGCCGCCCAGCTGCTGGCCGCCAACCCGCAGATCCCCGCGGACCCGCAGGTGGTGCGCGCCCTGGCCGACCTGTGGGTGGACTACACCCTGCTGGCCACCGCCGCCGCCGAGGACAGCTCCCTGTCCGTGCTGGACATGGAGAAGTTCGTCGAGGAGCAGCGCGAAGAGGCCACGGTCATGCGCTACCTGGAGGCCAACGTAAAGGTGGACACCACCTGGACGGACGCCGAGCTGGACCAGAAGTGGGCCAACGAGGGGCCGGGCTCGGAGGTCAAGGCGCGCCACATTCTGCTCACCACCGGCGGCGCCGGGCAGCAGGGCACGCCCGAGCCCACGCCGGCGCAGCGCCAGGCCAAGCGCCAGCAGGCCGAGGCGCTGCAGCGCCGCGCGGCCGCGGGTGAGGACTTCGAGGCGCTGGCCCGCGAGTTCACCGAGGAGCCGGGCGGCAAGGAGCGCGGCGGCGACCTGGGGTGGTTTGGCCACGGGCGCATGGTGCCGCAGTTCGAAGAGGCGGCGTTCAAGCTGCAGGCCGGCCAGGTGAGCCCGGTGGTGGAGACGCCGTTCGGCTACCACGTCATCAAGGTCGAGGACCGGCGCCAGCAGCCCATGGGCGAGAACCGCGAGGCGTTCCGCGCGCAGCTGCAGGGCACCGCGCGCCAGTCGGCGGTGAGCGCGTACGTGGATTCGCTCAAGAAGGTCGCCTCGGTGCAGATGGAGGCCGGCGCCCCCGCGGTGCTCAAGGAGATGGCGGCGCAGGAGAACCTGTCGCTGCGCGGACGCGCTGCCTCGCGCACGCTGGTGACGTACAAGGGCGGCGAGGTGACGGCGGGCGAGGTGGCGGAGCTCATGCAGGCCGCGACGGCGCAGGACCGCGAGAGCATGAAGAACGCGCCCGAGGAACAGATCAAGCCGTTCCTGGAAGACCAGGGGCTGCGCGAGTTCCTGCTGCTGGAAGCGCGCAACAAGAACTTCCGCCTGAGCAACGCGGCGGTGGACAGCATCCGCACCGACGCGCGCCAGGCGATCCAGCAGGTGCTGCAGATGGCGGGCTTCCAGGGCCGCCGCTTTCCCAAGGGCAAGGCGCGCGACGGCGCCATCTCCGAGGCCGTGCGCAACCTGATGGAGCAGGCGGTGTCCGGGCAGCGCCCCATCCGCCCGCTGGGCAAGCTGGGCTACGCCCTGCGCAACGCCTACGGCGCGGACGTGAACACGGCGTCGTTCCAGAAGGTGGTGGACCGCATGACGGCCATCCGCGCCAGCCAGCCGCAGCAGCCCCAGCCGGGCCAGCCCGGGATGCCGCAGATGCCGCAGGGCGTGCCCCAGGGCGCGGACCCGCGGATGCAGCAGGCGCCTCCCCAGACGGCGCCGGCGCAGCCGGCCCCGCAGCCCCAGGCCGCCCCGGCGCCCTGAGGCAGACCGCCGGGCCGCGGAACCTGCGGCCCGGCAACAGGATATAACGCGCGCGGCCGGGGGCGGCCTGTTCCGCTCCCGGCCCGCGCTTTCTCGCCGGGTCCCCGCTCCGGGGCCCCGGCAAATCCGGAAAATCAGCATCCCGAACGACAGAATGCGAACCGCTTTCGCCGCCCTGCTGCTCACGCTCGCCGCCGCGCCCGCGCTGGCGCAGGTGCAGCCCCCCGCGCCCCAGCCCGGCGAGGAGCTGTGGGACGGCGTGGTGGCCGTGGTGGGCGACACCGCGCTGCTGCGCTCCGACGTGCTGCTGGCCATCGAGGCCATCCGCGCCGAGGGCCGCCCGGTGCCCACCGACCCGGCCGAGTACGGCCAGCTGGTGCAGCAGCTGGTGACCGACCGGGTGAACGACCTGCTGCTGATCGAGGGCGCCCGCGCGGCGGGCGAGTCGGTGAACGACACCGAGGTGCAGCTGGCGGTGGAAGACCAGATGCGGCAGGTG
>DASTVC010000300.1:0-18976 GCA_035759295.1 Longimicrobium sp.
AACTCCGCCGCGCCGCAGGTGGTGGTGCACGCGCACGCCCTGCACGACGCCGGTGCCGCGCTGGGATCGCTGGCGCTGCTGGCGGATGCCGTCGGCGGGCTGGACGGCGTCGCGCTGGTGGTGCTGACCGCCGGCGCGCAGGAGGTGACGGGGGATGAGGAGCTGTCGCCCGCCTCCGCCGCGCTGGTGGGCGCCGCGCGGGTGATCGCGCAGGAGTATCCCGCGCTCGGCTGCCGCGTGGTCGACGTGACGGACGCGTCGGAGGCCACCGCCGCGCGGGTCGCGGCGGAGGCGGCGTCGGATGCGGACGACCTGGTCGTCGGCTACCGGGGGCGGCACCGCTGGGTGCGCGGCTTCCACGCCGCGAACCCGACGACGCCGGAAGCGCGGCTGCGCGAGGACGGCGCGTACGCCTTCGTCGGCGCGCTGGGGCCGCACTCCATCGCGCTCGCGCAGGCCGTGGCGCGGACCAGGGGGGTGCGCATCGCCCTCATCACGCCGGTGGAGCTGCAGGTGGACGCTACCCGCGCGCTGTCGCAGGCGGGGGCGAAGGTGATGTGCATCGCCTGCGACCAGTGCGATGCCGTGGCGCTGGGCGGTGCGCTGGACCGCGTGGAGGAGCGCCTCGGCACGCTGCAGGGCGTGGTGTACGCGCCGGCGGCGGGCGGATTGGCGGAGTTCGGTGGGATCGCGGCGGCGGAGCCGGCGGCGTGGACGGCGCAGCTGGCCACGTTCGGGGCGGACCTGGAGGCGCTGGCGGGGGCGCTGGGGGAGCGCACACCGGAGTTCGTGCTGCTGGAGGTGCCGCTGGCGGGTGCGGTGGGCGGCGTGGGCCAGGCCCGCCTGGCCGCCGCCGCGACGATGGCGGAGGCCGCGGCGGCGCGGCACGGCTGGACCGCCGTGGCCTGGGACCGCTGGAACCACGGCGGCGACGACCCGCTGGGCATCGTGCCGGACGAGATGCCCGCCGCGCTCGACGCCGTCCTGGCGCTCGCCGGCGAGCCCTCCGTGCTGGTCTCCACGAACGACCTGGAGGCCCGGATCCGCGCGGCATCCACCGTGGCCCCCGCCGCGAGCGGCGAAGGCGGCAACACGCTGTACGAGCGTCCGTCGCTGGACGTGGAGTACACGGCGCCGACCAACGAGGTGGAGGAGCAGCTGGCGGAGCTGTGGTCGGGGCTGCTGGGGATCGAGAAGGTGGGGATCCACGACGACTTCTTCGGCCTGGGCGGGCACTCGCTGCTGGCGACGCAGATCGTGGCGCGCGTGCGCGACCTGTTCCACCTGGACCTGCCGCTGCAGTCGATCTTCGAGGCCCCGACGATCTCGCGGTACGCCCTGCTCATCGAGGACGCCATCCTCTCCGAGCTGGAGGGGCTGACGGAGGAAGAGGCCGCGGGGCTGATGGGGTAGGGGGCCCTCACCCGGCGGGCCCTCACCCGGCTCGTTCCTCGCCTGCCCTCTCCCACAAACTGCGTGGGAGAGGGGATAAACGTCGCACCGGGGTGTGGGGTGCTTCGGATGGGGTGGTGGGGATGGTGGGTGCCCGCGTCTTCGACGCGGGGGCCCTCTCCCCCGCCGTCTTCGCCGCTCGTTCCTCGCGGCTCGCGGCGACCCCTCCCCCAAACTGCGGGGGAGGGGTGGGGTCGCGGCTGGCAGCGGTGAGCTTCGGAGGGGGTGGCGCGGGATGGTGGGCCGCCCCCCTCCCCGGCCCTCCCCCGCAAACGGCGCGGGGGAGGGAGGTGCAACGCACCCTGTCGAAGCGGGACCGAAGTCCACCTCCCCCAGGGTTTTTGGGGGGAGGTGCGAGCCCAGGCGAGTAAGGGGGCGCCCCGCCGACGCAGTTCGATGCCGTTCGAAGACAAGCACTTTCGCACTCTCGTACTTTCGCACTTTCGCACTCAGCAGTCGTCGTGAACCGCAAGAACGTCGAAGACATCTACCCGCTTTCGCCCCTGCAGCAGGGGCTGCTCTTCCACACGCTGTACGCGCCGGGAAGCGGCCTGTACGTGGAGCAGTGGCCCATGATCGTGGAGGGCGACCTGGACGTGGACGCGTTCGCCGGCGCCGTGCAGCGCACGGTAGACCGGCACCCCGCCCTGCGCACCGGGCTGGTGTGGGAAAACGTGCCGCAGCCGCTGCAGATCGTCTATCGCGAGGCCCCGCTGGACGTCGAGCGGCTGGACTGGTCGGGGGTGGACGAGGCGGAGTGGCGCGCGCGGCTGGACGCCTTCCTGGCCGCCGACCGCGTGCGCGGCTTCGAGCTGGCGCGGGCGCCGCTGGTGCGGGTGGCGTTCATGCGGCTGGAGGCGCGGCGGCACCTGTTCGTCTTCACCTTTCACCACACGGTGCTGGACGGCTGGTCCATGCCGCTGCTGTTCGGCGACGTGGACGCCTTCTACGCCGCCGCGCGCGAGGGCCGCGCCGCGCAGCTGCCTCCCGCGCCCCGCTACCGCGACTACATCGGCTGGCTGCAGGCGCAGGACGCGGCGGCGGACGAGGCGTTCTGGCGGGCGGCGCTGGAGGGTTTCACCACCGCCACGCCGCTGCCGCTGGACCGCGGCGGCGCCACCGTGGCCGAGGAGCACGCCCAGCTGCGCCTCCGCATCCCCGGTTCCGACCAGGCGCGGCTGACGGCGTTCGCCCGCGAGCAGGCGCTGACGCTCAACACGCTGGTGCAGGGCGCGTGGGCGCTGGTGCTGGCGCGCTACGCCGGCGCGCGCGACGTGGTGTTCGGCGTCACCGTCTCCGGCCGGCCCGCGGGGCTGCCGGGGATCGAGCGCGCGGTGGGGCTGTTCATCAACACCATCCCCTTCCGCGTCCGCGTGCCGGAGAGCGGAACGGTGGGCGCGTGGCTGGCGGAGCTGCAGCAGCTGCAGGCGGACGTGCGCCAGCACGAGCACGTGCGGCTTACGGACGTGCAGGGGTGGAGCGCCGTCCCCCGCGACCGCCCGCTCTTCGAGAGCGGCTACGTCTTCGAGAACTATCCGCTCGATCCGGGCGAGGACGACGATCCGCTGCACTTCGGGATGATCCCGCAGCCGGAGCGCGTCAACTTTCCCATCGCCATCGCCGTGGCGCCGGGCGAGGAGCTGGAGCTGCGGCTGAGCTACGATCCGCGCCGCTTCACCGAAGACGCCGCGCGGCGGATCCTGGACGCCGTCCGCGTCGCGCTCGAGGGCCTCAGCGCCTCTGCCGCGCGCCCGCTCTCCGCCGTGGAGGTGCTGGGGGAGGACGAGCGGCGGACGCTGGATGCGTGGGGCCGCGGCGGCGCGCCGGACGCGCCCGCGACGTTCCACCGGCTCTTTCGCGAGCAGGCCGCGCGCACGCCGGACGCTCCCGCGCTGGCGATGGACGGACGGACCACGTCGTACGCGCAGCTGGATGCGGACTCGGATCGGCTCGCCCGCCGCCTCCGCGCGCACGGGATCGGCCCGGAATCCATCGTCGCCGTGTCGCTGGAGCGGACGATGGAGCTGCCGGTGGCCCTGCTGGGGGTGATGAAGGCGGGCGGCGCCTTTCTCACCATCGACCCGCGCGACCCCGTGCAGCGCAGGCGCGGCGTGCTGGCGGATTCCGGCGCGGCGCTCCTGCTCACCCGCGGCGACCTGGCCGCCGGTGTGGACGACGTCGCGCCCGTGCTGCGGATGGACGAGGCGGATCCATCGACCGAGTCCTCCGCCCCTCTCGATGTCGAGGTGGACGTGGAAGGCGCGGCGTACGTCATCTACACCTCCGGCTCCACCGGGCGGCCCAAGGGGGTGGTGGTGCCGCACCGGGGGATCGGGACGGCGGTGGGCGAGGGGGCGCGCGTGGCCGGGATGGGGCCGGGCGCGCGGATGCTGCAGCTCACCGCGCCCACCTTCGACCCGTTCATGCTGGAGCTGGGGGCCACGCTGCTGCACGGCGGCTGCCTGGTCTTCGCGTCCCCCGAGCGGCGGGCGCCCGGTCCCGCGCTGGCGGACACCCTGCGCGCCGAGCGGATCAACGCCGTGACCAACGTCCCCTCGCTCTTTCTGGCCACGCCGGAGGAGGGGCTGCCGGAGCTGCGCGCCATTCTCTGTGGCGGCGAGCCGATGACGGGCGCGCTCGTCCGCCGCTGGGGCCCCGGCCGCGGCCTGGTCAACGTCTACGGACCCACGGAGGCAACCATCCTCTGCACGCGGACGGACGCCGTTCGCGGCGACGAGGATCCGCCGATCGGCCGGCCCCTTCCCGGCGCCACCACGTGGGTGCTGGACGAGGGGCTGCGCCTGGCGCCGCCGGAAGCGCCGGGGGAGCTGTTCATCGGAGGGATCGGCGTGGCGCGCGGCTACCTGCGCCGCCCGGGGCTGACGGCCGAGCGCTTCGTTCCCGACCCCTTCTCGGGCGTCCCCGGCGCACGGATGTACCGCACGGGCGACCGCGCGCGCTGGCGGGAGGAAAGTGCGCTGGAATTCCTGGGGCGCGCGGACTTCCAGGTGAAGGTGCGCGGCTTCCGCATCGAGCCCGGCGAGGTGGAGGCCGTGCTGACGAGCCTGCCGGAGGTCGGCGCCGCCGCGGTGGTGGCGCGCGAGGACCGGCCGGGGGACGTGCGGCTGGTGGCGTACGTCACCCGCGCGAGCGCGGACGCACCTCCGCAGCCGGCCGCGCTGCGCGACGCGCTGGCGGCGGCGCTCCCCGCGCACATGGTCCCCTCCGCCTTCGTGGTGCTGGACCGGCTGCCGCTCACGACGAGCGGCAAGACAGACCGCGCCGCCCTTCCCGCGCCGGGCGAGGAGGCGCGCACGGAGGCGTTCGTCGCCCCCGCCACCAACACCGAGCGCCTGCTGGCCGGCATCTGGGCCGACGTGCTGGGGGTGGAGCGGGTAGGCGCGCACGACTCGTTCTTCGCGCTGGGCGGGCACTCGCTGCTGGCCGTCCAGGTCGTCACCCGCATCCGCAAGCAGATGGGGGTGGAGGTGCCGCTGCGCACCCTGTTCGACGCGCCGCGGCTGCACGACCTGGCGCTGCGGCTGGACGGGGGCGGGGGGGACGAGGAGCTCGACGCGCTGGCCGCGGCCCTGGAAGGGCTGTCGGACGACGCACTGGACGCACTGCTGGCCGCCGATCCGGCGCCGGCCGAATCCTGATCGCCGCCTTTTCGCGGCCGGAAGAACGATGTCCTCGGACCTGTTGAAGCGGCTCTCGGAGCTTTCTCCCGAGAAGCGCAGAATGCTGGAGCTGCGGCTGCGCACCGCCCGCGCGACCGGCGCGGAGCTGCGCCCCCTGCCGCGCAACGCGGACGGCCCCACGGAGTTCCCGCTCTCGTTCGCGCAGCAGCGGCTGTGGGTGCTCGACCGCATGGAGCCCGGCACCGACGCCTACAACCTCCCGTTCGTGCAGCGGCTGCGCGGCGCGATGGACGTCCCGGCGCTGGAGCAGGCGCTGGATGCCGTGCGCCGGCGCCACGAGTCCCTGCGCACCACCTTCGCCGAGCGCGACGGGCGGGCGGTGCAGGTCATCCACCCCTGGCGCCCCGTTCCGCTGCCGGTGCAGGACATTTCCCACCTGTCCGCCGAAGAGCGCGAAGCCGTCTTCATGGCCGAGGCCGAGCGCGAGGCCCGGGGGCCGTTCGACCTGGAGCGCGGGCCGCTCTTCCGCGCGCGGATTCTCCGCATGGGGCCGGAGGAGTACGGGCTGATCATCGGCATGCACCACATCATCAGCGACGGCTGGAGCGGCGGCGTGATGATGCGGGAGATGAACCAGGCGTACGCCGCCTTCCATCGCGGCGAGCCCGATCCCCTGGGGCCGCTGGAGCTGCAGTACGCCGACTACGCCGTCTGGCAGCGCGCGCACCTGGACGGCCCCGCGGGGCAGAAGCAGCTGGAGTTCTGGCGCGAGGCCCTGCGCGGCGCACCCCCCGCGCTGGAGATCGCGACCGACCATCCGCGCCCCGCCGTGGCCAGCCACCGCGGCCAGCGGGTGCAGATGGACCTGCCCCCCGCGCTGGGCGCGCGGCTGCGCGCGCTGGCGCTGGCGGAGGGCGCCACGCTCTTCGCCGTGCTGATTGCCGCCTTCCGCGCCGTGCTGGGGCGGCACGCGGCGCAGGACGACGTGGTGATCGGCACCGCCGTGGCCGGCCGCACCCGCTTCGAGCTGGAGCCGCTGACGGGCTTTTTCGTCAACACGCTCCCCCTGCGCACCCGGCTCTCCGGCGACCCCACCTTCCGCGAGCTGGTGCGGCGCGAGAAGGAGACGCTGCTGGACGCCCTCTCCCACCAGGAGCTGCCGTTCGAGCGGATGGTCGAGGAGCTGCGGCTGCCGCGCGACCTTACCCGCAACCCCGTGTTCCAGGCCCACTTCGCCCTGCAGAACATGGCGAGCGACGACCTGGCGCTGGACGGCCTTGCCATCGCCGACGACGAGCAGCGGCTTCCCGAGGTGGCCAAGTTCGACCTGGGGATGGAGGTGCGGGAGTACGGCGACGAGCTGTACTGCGACCTGGACCGGGCCACGGAGCTGTTCTCGCACGCCACCGCCGAGCGCATCCTGGCCCACTTCCGCGTCGTGCTGGAGCAGGGCGCCGAGGACCCGGACCGTCCCCTCTCCACCCTCTCCCCCATGGACGCGGACGAGCGCCGGCGGGTGGAGGAGGAGTGGGCGCGCGGCCCGGCTGTCCACGCGCCCGCGGAGCCGCTGTTCGCCGCTTTCGCGCGCCACGCCGCCGCCGCGCCCGGCGCGACGGCCCTGGTCGGCGCGGAGGGGACGCTGTCGTACGGGGAGCTGGACGCCCGGTCGGACCGCATCGCGCGGCGGCTGGTGGCGGCCGGCGTGCGTCCGGAGCAGCCGGTGGCGGTGCTGGCGGAGTACGGCTTCGGCGCCGTGGCGGCCATGCTGGGGGTGATGCGGAGCGGCGCCGCGTACCTGCCGCTGGACCCCGCGCACCCCGCCGCGCGCCTCGCCTGGGCGCTGCGGGATTCCGGCGCCGCCGCCGTCCTCGCCCTGCCGAAGTTCATCGACCGCGTGCCCGAGATGGGTCTCCCCGTCCTCGCCATCGGGGACGATGCGGGGGATGAGGACGATGCGGAGATTCCGCTGCCGGCGGTGCATCCCGCGTCGGTTTCTTACGTTTTGTACACCTCCGGATCTACCGGAACACCCAAGGCGGTGGCCGTGCCGCACGCGGCGGCGGTCCTGCACCTGGCCGGCGCCAACCAGCGCTACGGGATGACGGCGGACGACCGCGAGCTGGCCTTCGCGGCGCTCACCTTCGACCCCTCCATCGAGCAGTTGCTGGGGCCGCTCTCCATCGGCGCCTCCGTGGCGCTGCGCGACCCGCAGCCGTGGAGCCCCGCGGAGTTCGCCGCCGCCGCGCTGCGGATGGAGGCGACCGTCTGCAATCCCCCCACCGCCTTCTGGCACCAGCTGGTGGCGGATGACGACGCGCTCGCGGCGCTGCGGCGGACCGTGCGGCTGGCCATCGTGGGTGGCGAGGCGATGCGGCCCGAGGCGGCGGCGCGGTGGAGCGCGGCGCCAGGGGACGCGGTGGCGGTGAACGCCTACGGCCCCACGGAGGCCGTGGTGAGCGCCGCCGGGTGGACGGTGGACGGCGCGGTGGCCGCGAGCGCCGCGCGCCTGCCGATCGGCGGCCCTTTCCCCGGGCGCGTGCTGCGGGTACTGGACGGGCGGATGGCGCCGGTGCCGATCGGCGTGCCGGCGGAGCTTTTCGTGGGCGGCGAGGCGCTGGCCCGCGGCTACCTGCGCCGCCCGGCGCTGACGGCGGAGGCGTTCGTCCCCGACCCCTTCGGCGCGGCCGGAAGCCGCCTGTACCGCACGGGCGACCAGGTGCGCTGGGGCGAGAACGGCGCGCTGGAGTTCCTGGGCCGCGCGGACGGGCAGGTGAAGGTGCGCGGCTACCGCATCGAGCTGGGCGAGGTAGAGGCCGCCCTGCGCGCCCACCCCGCCGTGCGCGACGCGGCCGCCACCGTGCGCGCGGACGCCGCCGGGGCCGCGCTGGCCGGCTACGTCGCGGCGGACGCCGACGCCGTCTCCGTCGCGGAGCTGCGCGACCACCTGGGGCGTCTGCTTCCGGGATACATGGTGCCGGCGACGCTCTCCGTGCTCCCCGCGCTCCCCCTCACCTCCAGCGGCAAGATCGACCGTGCCGCGCTCCCCCGCCCCGACGCCGCGGTCGGCGTGGACGATTTCGTCGAGCCGGCGACGGAGACGGAGCGTGCGCTGGCGCCGCTGTGGACCGCGCTGGTGAACGCCGAGCGGGTGGGCGGGACGGACGACTTCTTCGCCCTGGGCGGCCACTCGCTGCTGGCCGCGCAGCTGGTGTCGCGGGTGCGCGAGACGTTCCGCGTGGAGCTGCCCCTGCGCGCCGTCTTCGAGGCGTCCACGCTGGCGGCCATGGCGGCGCGCATCGATTCCCTGGCGGCGGGTGAGGGCGCCGGGGCCGCGGCGGGGGACATCCCCGTGGCGGACCGCGATCAGCCGATCCCGCTCTCGTTCTCCCAGGAGCGCCTCTGGTTCCTGGAGCAGCTGGACCCCGGATCGCCCGTCTACAACGTCCCGTTCGGCCTGATGCTGGAAGGCCCGCTGGACGCGGACGCGCTGGGCCGCGCGCTGGCGGAGGTGGTGCGCCGCCACGAGGTGCTGCGGACGGCGTTCGAGCCTACGGACGGCGGCCCGGTGCAGCGCATCCTCCCCCCGGACGCGTTCCGGATGGAGCTCGTCGACCTCTCGCATCTGCCCCAGGCCGCCGCGGAGGCGGAGGCCGAGCGGCGGATCACGGAGGAGGGGCGGCGGCCGTTCGACCTGCGGCGCGGGCCCATGGCGCGCGCCACGCTCTTCCGCATCGCCCCGGTGCGCCACGGGCTGATGATGGTGCTGCACCACGCGGCGACGGATGCGCGGGGCGGCGCGGTGCTGATGGACGAGCTCGCCACGCTCTACGAGGCGTATCTCGCCGGCCGGCCGTCGCCGCTGCCGGAGCTGCCGCTGCAGTACGCGGACTTCGCGGCGTGGCAGCGCGGCTGGCTTACGGGCGCGGAGCTGGACCGGCAGCTGGCGTACTGGCGCGGCCGGCTGGCCGGCGCCCCCGCCACCCTGGACCTTCCGTCGGACCGGCCGCGCCCGCCCGTGCAGGACCTGCGCGGCGCCGTGCTCCCCTTCGCGTTGTCGCCCGAGGCGGCGCGCGGGGCGCGGGCGCTGGCGCGCGAGGGCGGCGCCACCGTCTTCATGGTGCTGATGGCGGCGTTCACGGCCGTGCTGCACCGGTGGACGGGGGATGACGACATGGTGGTCGGCACGCCCATCCTGAACCGGCCCCGCCGCGAGCTGGAGGGGGTGATCGGCTTCTTCGGCAACACGCTGCCGCTGCGGGCGGACCTGTCGGGCGATCCGGGCTTCCGCCAGCTGGTGGCGCGGATGCGCGAGACCACGCTGGAGGCCTACGCGCACCAGGACGTCCCCTTCGAAAAGCTGGTGGACGAGCTGCGGGTGGAGCGCAGCATGAGCCACTCGCCGCTCTTCCAGGTGATGTTCACGCACCAGACGGTGGGCGGCGGCGACGAGGCGCCCTTTGGCCAGGCGCGCGCGTCGGGGCTGGCGCCGGAGCTGGGCACCTCGCGCTTCGACATGACGGTGAGCGTGGCCGAGGCGGGTGAGCAGGTGATGGGCGCCGTGGAGTATTCCGTGGCCCTCTTCGACGCGGAGACGGTGGAGCGGCTGACCGGCCACTTCGACGCCCTCATCCGTGCCGCCGCGGCCGATCCCCAGGCGCCCGTGTCGACCCTGCCGCTGCTGGCGGCGGAGGAGCGCGCGCGGGTGGTCGCGGAGTGGAACGCCACCGACCGTCCGTCCGCGGCCGGCGTGTGCGTGCACGACCTGTTCGCGCAGCAGGCGGCGCTCACGCCCGACGCCTCCGCCGTGGAGTTCCGCGGCGCGGCGATGACGTACGCGCAGGTGGAGCATCGATCCAACCGCATCGCCCGCGTGCTCCGTTCGATGGGCGTCCGCCGCGGGGATCGGGTCGCCGTCTGCCTGGAGCGGTCGATCGATACGCCGGTCGCCGTCCTCGCCGTCTTGAAGGCGGGGGCGGGATACGTGGCGGTGGATCCGAATTATCCGGCGGATCGCGTCGCGTACATGCTGGAAGACAGCCGCGCCGCCGCGCTGGTCACGACGGCGGAGGTCGCCGTGCGCCTGCCGGAGAGCGCCGCGCACGTGCTGCGGCTGGACGCGGACGCGGCGCGGATCGAGGCGGAGGACGGCGCACAGCTGGCCGTATCCACCGATCCGGAAGACCTGGCGTACGTCCTCTACACCTCCGGATCGACCGGCCGGCCCAAGGGTGCCGCGCTGCCGCACCGCGCGCTGGTAAACCTCCTCCGCTGGCAGCTGACGCGCGCGGGGGACGGGGCCGCCGCGCGCACGCTGCAGTTCGCGTCGCTCTCGTTCGACGTCTCGTTCCAGGAGATCTTCGCCACCTGGGCGGCCGGCGGATCGCTGGTGCTGGTGGATGACGACACCCGCCGCGACGCCGAGGCGCTGCTGGCGTACCTGCGCGCGGAGCACGTCGAGCGCCTCTTCCTTCCCTTCGCCGCGCTGCAGAACCTGGCGGAGACGGCGGAGGGGGCCGATGCACACCTTCCCGCGCTGCGCGAGATCGTGACCGCGGGCGAGGCGCTGCGCTCCACGCCGCAGCTGCTGGCCTTCTTCCGCGCCAACCCCGGCCTGCGGCTGGACAACCAGTACGGCCCGTCGGAGACGCACGTCATCAGCGCGCACCGCCTGGGAGAGGACCCGTCCGCGTGGCCGCTGCTGCCGCCGATCGGCGCGCCGGTGGACAACGTGCGGCTGTACGTGCTGGACGGGCGGATGAATCCTGCGCCCGTCGGCGTCCCCGGCGAGCTGTACGCGGGCGGCGACGCGCTGGCCCGCGGCTACCTGGGCCGCCCGGGGATGACGGCGGAAAAGTTCGTCCCGGACCCCTTCGGCGCGCCCGGAAGCCGCCTGTACCGCACCGGCGACCGTGCCCGCTGGAGGGAAAGTGCGGAAGTGCGCGAGTTGGTGAGTGCGGAAGTGAGTCCGGGATCCGCAGACTCCCGCACTGACGCACTGACGCACTCACGCACTGCCGTCCTCGAGTACATCGGCCGCACGGACTTCCAGGTAAAGATCCGCGGCTTCCGCGTGGAGCCGGGCGAGGTGGAGGCCGCGCTGGGCACCCACCCCGCCGTCCGCGAGGCCGCCGTCGCCGTCCGCGGCGAGGGGGCGGAGCGGCGGCTGGTGGCGTACGTGGTTCCGGTGGATGCGGGCGGGGCGGATCCCGCGACGCTGCGGACGCACCTGGCGGCGAATCTCCCCGAGTACATGGTCCCCGCCGCCTGGGTGGTGCTGGAGGCGATGCCGCTTACGCCCAGCGGCAAGGTGGACCGCCGCGCCCTTCCCGCGCCCGACGCTACCGCCGCGGCCGCCAACCGGGTGCCGCCGCGCACCCCGGCGGAGGAGCTGGTGGCCGGGATCTGGGAGCGCATCCTGGGCGTGCGCCCCGGCGTGCATGACAACTTCTTCGACCTGGGCGGGCACTCGCTGCGCGCCACGCAGGTCGTTTCCCGCCTGCGCGAGGCGTTCGGCGCGGACCTTCCGCTCCGCGCGCTCTTCGAGGCGCCCACCGTCTCCGGGCTGGCGGAGCGGGCCGTCGCGGCGCGCGCGGGCGGGGTGATGCCCGCGCCTCCTCTCGTCCCGCAGCCGCGCGAGGGGGACATCCCGCTCAGCTTCGCGCAGCAGCGCTTCTGGTTCGTGGAGCGGATGGGGGCGGCGTCCAACGCCTACATCATCCCCATGACGCTGCGGCTGCGCGGGCCGCTGGACACCGACGTCCTGCGCCGCGCCCTCGACGCGCTCGTCGAGCGCCATGAGGCGCTGCGCACCGTCTTCCGGCTGAAGGACGGGCAGCCGGTGCAGGTCATTCTCCCCGAGCTCCACATCGCCCTCCCCGTCCGCGACCTGGCCGCGCTGCCGGAGGAGGAGCGCGAGCGGGAGGCGGGCCAGGTGGAAGACGCGGAGGTGCGGGCCACGTTCGACCTGGAGAACGGGCCGCTGATCCGCGCCCGCGTGCTGCGGATGGAGGCCGACCATCACCTCCTCCTGCTGTCGCTGCACCACATCGTGGGCGACGCGTGGTCGCTGGACGTGCTCTTCCGCGAGCTGGACGGGCTCTACACCGCCGCGCGCGACGGGCGCCCCGCGTCTCTCCCGCCGCTCCCCGTGCAGTACGCCGACTACGCGCTCTGGCAGCGCCGGCGGATGCAGGGCGACGCGCTGGAGAAGGAGCTGGACCACTGGCGGGCACGGCTGCAGGGCGCGGCCACGCTGGAGCTTCCCACGGACCGCCCGCATCCCCCGGTGCAGAGCTTCCGCGGCGCCGTGCACCGCTTCGACCTGGGCGCGGAGCTGTCCGCGGACGTCGGCGCGCTGGCCCGGCGGCACGGGGCGACGACGTACATGGCGCTGCTGGCCGCGTACGCCACGCTCCTGCACCGCTGGTCGGGGACGGAGGACGTGGTGATCGGCAGCCCCATCGCCGGCCGCACGCCGCGGGAGACGGAGGGGCTGATCGGCGTCTTCCTCAACACCCTGGCCCTGCGGACGGACCTGTCCGGAGACCCGACCTTCGCCGAGCTGCTGGGGCGGGTGCGCGATACGGCGCTGGACGCGTTCGCGCACCAGGAGGTGCCCTTCGAGCGGCTGGTGGACGCGCTCAAGGTGGAGCGCAGCCTGGCCCGCCACCCGCTCTTCCAGGCGATGTTCTCCATGGTCCCCGGCGGCGGCGGGGGCGGGGGGACCTTCGCGGGGCTGGGGATCGAGGCGTCGGAGCCGGAGGGCGGCACCGCCAAGGTGGACCTGGCGCTGGCCATCGGCGACGCGGACGGGCGCCTGGGCGGGGCCCTGCAGTACTCCACCGACCTGTGGGACGCGCCCACCATCGAGCGGATGACGGGCCACCTGCGCAGCCTGCTCGCCGCCGCCGCGGCCGATCCATCAACCCCCATCTCCGCCCTGCCGATGATCGCGGAGGACGAGCGGCGGACGGTGCTGGAGGAGTGGAATCGCACGGACGCGGCGTTCTCTCCCCTCCCCGCGCACCTGCAGGTGGAGGCGTGGGCCCGCCGCACGCCGGATACGCCCGCGGTGGTGGACGACGGCGTGGTGCTGACGTACGGGGAGCTGGACGCGCGGGCCAACCGGCTGGCGCACCGGCTGCGGCGGATGGGCGTGGGGCCGGACGTGCGCGTGGCGCTGCTGCTGGAGCGCTCCGCCGCGCTGGTGACGGCGCAGCTGGCCGTGCTCAAGGCCGGCGGCGCCTACACCCCGCTGGACGCCGGCGGCCCGGCGGAGCGCGCCGCGTACATGCTGCGCGTGGCCGGCGCCGCCGCCGTGCTGACGCGCGCGGGGCTGCGCGACCGGCTTCCGGAGACGGATGCGGCCGTCCTCGCGCTGGACGAAGAGGCGGACGCGCTGGCGTCGGAGCCGTCGCATCCGCCGGTGCTGGAGCTGGATCCGGAGAACGTGGCGTACGTCATCTTCACCTCCGGCTCCACCGGCGTGCCCAAGGGCGTAGCCGTGCCGCACCGGGGGTTGAGCAACCTGCTGGGCTGGTTCCCGCGCCTGCTGGGCCTGCAGCCCGGCGACGCCACCGTGCTCTCCGGCGCGCCCACGTTCGACGTGAGCGTGGCGGAGACGTGGGGCGCGCTGGCCGCCGGCGCCACGCTGCACGTGCTTCCCGACGCGCTGCGGCGCGACCCCGTGGGAATGCTGCGCTGGCTGGACGCACGGGAGGTCGCCGTCTGGGTCACCACCACGCCGCTCAGCGAGGCCGCGTTCCACGCGATGGAGCGCGGCGCGCCCCGGCCGCGGGCGCTGCACACCGTCACCACCGGCGGCGAGGCCGTGCGGCTGCGGCCTCCCGAGTGGCTGCGCCTGCTGAACCTGTACGGGCCCACGGAGAACTCCGTCATCAGCACGTATTCCATCATCGAGCCGCAGGGGATGGGGCTGCCGGACATCGGCGGGCCGGTGCCCAACCACCGGGCGTACGTGCTGGACGGGCGCATGCAGCCGGTGCCCCCCGGCGTGCCCGGCGAGCTGTACGTGGCGGGCGCGGGGCTGGCCCGCGGCTACCTGGGGCGCCCGGGGATGACGGCGGAGAAGTTCGTCCCCTGTCCCTTCGGCGATGAATCTGGCGCGCGGATGTACGCCACCGGCGACCGGGTGCGCTGGCTGGCGGGCGGCGCGCTGGAGTTCCTGGGGCGCACGGACCACCAGGTAAAGCTGCGCGGCTACCGCATCGAGATCGGCGAGATCGAGGCGGCGCTGCTGGCGCACCCCGCCGTCGCGCAGGCCGCCGTGGTGCTGCGGGCCGAGGGCGGCGGCCGGCTGGTGGCGTACCTGGCGCCGCCCGCCGGTGTCTCCTCGCCGACTCCCGCCGAGCTGCGCGAGCACCTGCGCACGCGGCTTCCTGACTACATGATACCTTCGGGGTTCATGGCCATGGACACGCTTCCCCTTTCACCCAACGGCAAGGTGGACCGCAACGCCCTTCCCGCGCCCGTGGCGGAATCGCGCGCCGCCGCCCGCCCGCAGACCTCCGTGGAGCGTCGCATCGCCAGGGTGTGGGAGGAGGTGCTGGGGATTCCCAGCGTGGGCCTCGACGACAACTTCTTCGAGATCGGCGGGCACTCCATGCTCGTGGCGAAGATGCAGGAGGGGCTGGCGCGGGAGCTGGGGCGGGAGATGGCGGTGGTGGAGATCTTCCAGTTCCCCACCATCGCCGCCCTCGCCGCCCACCTCGACGCCGCCAGTCCCGATGCGGAGGCGGCCGCGCCCGACGCCACGCCGGCCGAAGCGGCGGAGCGCGGCAGCAGCCGGCGGGAGATGATGCGGCGGCAGCGGGGGCGGTAGGGCCGGCGGGCCCTCACCCGGCGGGGCCCTCACCCGGCTCGTTCCTCGCCTGCCCTCTCCCACAAACAGCGTGGGAGAGGGGATACACGGCACGGGCGGTGGAGCGTTTGGATGGGGTGGGTGCGGGATGGTAGGTTGCCCGCGTCTGCGACGCGGGGACCCTCACCCCCGCCGTCTTCGCCGCTCGTTCCTCGCGGCTCGCGGCGACCCCTCCCCCAAACTGCGGGGGAGGGGTGTGGCATGGCTGCTTCCGGAGCGGGATCGAAGTCCACCTCCCCCAGGGGTTTTTGGGGGAGGTGCGAGCCTGAGCGAGTAAGGGGGCGGCTTGCGGCGCGGTGCAATGCCTGTCGTCGCGGGATCGAAGTTCTCCCCTCTCCGTGAGGAACGAACGGGGAGGGCCGGGGGAGGGGCACCCCGCGGACGCAGTTCGATGCCGGCCGTCGTGCCTGGATCGCTCCGTCGTCCCTGCTCCCCCGGGAGCGCCCCATTCCGCCACCGTGGGCGAATCCGTATCGCTCACGTAAACCGTGTGCAACATGCGGGGGAAGCAGTCTGGAAGGGTGGCGCAAAGCGTTGTTTTTCGCCAGTTTTGAGGGCTGCGGCGGCCCGGCCGTAAATGGCGCCGCCGTTGACGCACCAATCACGGTTTGCGATAAAAATTGTCGAGAACGAGCTGATGGATACCGAGATCGAATCGCCCGCCGCCGCCATCGAGGCGCCCGCGCCCTCCGGCGATGCGCCGAAGAAGGCCAAGGCGGTCAAGTGCGTTGTCTGGGACCTGGACCACACCGTGTGGGACGGCATTCTGCTGGAGGACGGCGAGGTGCCGCTGCGGCCGGGCGTGCTGCACGCCATCCGCACCCTGGACGAGCGCGGCATCCTGCAGTCCGTCGCCAGCCGCAACGACCGCGACGCCGCCTTCGCCCGCCTGCAGGCGCTGGGGATCGAGGAGTTCTTCCTCTATCCGCAGATCAACTGGAACGCCAAGGGCGAGAACGTCGCGGCCATCGCCAAGAGCCTCAACATCAACCTGGACACCTTTCTCTTCATCGACGACCAGCCGTTCGAGCGTGAGGAGGTGCAGCACGCCTGCCCCACGGTTCGGGTGATGGACGCGGCGGAGCTGGAGGGGCTGCTGGAGCGGCCGGAGATGAACCCCGAGTTCATCACCGACGACAGCCGCAACCGCCGGCGCCTGTACATGGCCGACATCCAGCGCAACCAGGCGGAGGAGACGTTCAACGGCCCGTCCGAAGACTTCCTCCGCGACCTGCGGATGCGCTTTACCCTCGCGCCGTGCAGCGAGGCGGACCTGCAGCGCGCGGAAGAGCTTACGCAGCGGACCAACCAGCTCAACACCACCGGCTACACCTACGACTACGCCGAGCTGAACGCCTTCCGCACCTCGCCCGGCCACCTCCTCCTCGTCGCCGGGCTGGAGGACCGCTTCGGCACGTATGGCAAGATCGGCCTGGCGCTGGTGGAAAAGACGTCGCCGGAGGTCTGGACCCTCAAGCTGCTGCTGATGTCCTGCCGCGTGATGTCGCGCGGGGTGGGCACCATCATGATGAGCCACATCATGAGCGAGGTGAAGAACGCCGGGGCAAAGCTGCGGGCGGAGTTCAAGCCCAACGGCCGCAACCGGATGATGGAGGTCACCTACCGCTTCGGGGGCTTCCGCGAGGTGGACCGGCAGGGGGAGCTGGTGATCTATGAGCACGGCCTGGAATCCATCCAGCCGTTCCCCGACTACGTGCACGTCGACGTCACGCGCTGACCGGAATCAGACAGATGAGCATGCAGGACAGCGGCACCCGCCGCGCGGCCCTTTCCGACACCAAGCGCGCCCTGCTGGAGGCCCGCCTTCGCGGCGCGCCCCCCGCGGCGGCGGTCGCCCCGCGCGAGGGCGTGCCCCGCGGCGCGGGCGACGGCCCCGAGCACGCGGCGAGCTTTGCCCAGGAGCGCATGTGGTTCCTGAGCCGCTTTGCGCCCGAGAGCCCCATGTACAACGTCCCCGCGGCCTTTCTGGTCCCCGCGGACGTCGACGTGCCGGCGCTGGAGCGCGCGCTCACCGAGGTCGTCCGCCGCCACGAGGCGCTGCGGACCACCTACCGGATGGGGGATGACGGGCAGCTGCTGCAGGTCGTCCAGCCCCCCGCGCCGGTGCCGGTGGAGGTGTTCGACGTCCGCGACCGCATGGGCGAGCCGTTCGCGGCGCACGTGCACGTGCTGGTTGGCGAGGAGGGCGCGCGGCTGTTCGACCTGGAGCGCGGGCCCATGGCGCGCGTCACCCTGCTGCGCGTGTCGGAAGCCGATTACGCCATGGTCATCACCACGCACCACATCGCCACCGACGGCTGGTCGTTCCCGCTGCTGATGCGCGACCTGCTGGTGCTGTACGACGCCTACCACGGCGGCCGCGAGGTGTCGCTCCCCGAGCTGCCGCTGCGCTACGCCGACTACGCCGTCTGGCAGCGCGGGTACCTGCAGGGCGAGAACCTGGCGAAGCAGGTGGCCTACTGGCGCGACCTGCTGGACGGCGCCCCCGCGCTGGAGCTGCCGACGGACCGGCCTCGCCCGCCCGTGGCTACGAACGTGGGCCGCGCGCACTCCTTCCGGCTGGACCCGGAGCTCACGCAGCGCGTCCGCGACGCGTCGAAGCAGCAGGCGGCCACGCTCAACATGGTGGTGCTGGCGGCGTTCGCCGAGACCATGCGGCGCTACTCGGGGCAGGACGACCTGGTGATCGGCACGCTCCTCGGCAGCCGCTCGCGCCCGGAGCTGGAGCCCATCGTCGGGATGTTCGTCAACTCCGCCGCGCTGCGGCTGCGGCTACCGGCCGGCGCCACCTTCCGCGACGCCGTGAACGCCGCGAAGCGCGCGGTGCTGGACGCCAACCAGCACCAGGACCTGCCCTTCGAAAAGCTGGTGGACGAGCTGGGCGTGCCGCGCGACCTGAGCCGCCACCCGCTCTTCCAGGTGGTCTACTTCCACCACGCCGCGGTCAACACGGAGGGCGGCGGATCGACCGATGCGCGGCCCGCGCTCCCGCTGCGCCCCATCAACGCGGAGAACATCGGCGAGGGGGTGGATACCGGCGTCGCCAAGTTCGACCTGCAGTTCGCTACGATGGACATGTGGAACGAGCTGGGCGGCTCCTTCGAGTACGCCACGGACCTGTTCGACCACGAAACCATCCTGGGGATGGAGCGGGCCTTCCGCGCCGTGCTCTCCGCCGCCCTGCAGAATCCCGATGCGCCGCTGGACTCGCTCCAGATCGTCTCGGACGACGAGCGCCGCCTCATCCTCGACGAGTGGGGGACGGGCGCGGCCGTCGCCGTCCCCGCGGAGCCGCTGCACCGGCGCGTCGCGCTGCAGGCCGCCGCCACGCCGGACGCCGTCGCGCTCGTTTCGGGCTGCGAGCGGCTGACGTACGCGGAGCTGGATGCCTGGGCCAACCGCATCGCCGGCGAGCTGCGGGCGCGCGGCGCGGGCGCCGGCGGCATCGTGGGCGTCTACGTGGACCGCGACCTGTCGATGGTGCCGGCCATGCTCGGCATCCTGAAGACCGGCGCCGCCTACCTGCCCCTTGACCCGGTCTATCCGCCGGAGCGCATCGCCTACATGCTGGGGGATTCCGGCGCCGCGCTCCTGCTGGCGGACCCCGCGCTCCCGCCGGTGGAGTCCGCCGGCACGGAGATCGTCGCCGTCCCCGCGCGTCCGGCATCCGCCGGATCCATCGACCCCGTTTCGGTGGATGTCGCGCCGCACGACCGGGCCTATCTCATCTACACCTCTGGATCCACCGGCCGGCCCAAGGCGGTGGAGGTGGAGCACGGCACCCTGTCGTCCATGCTGGCCGCCGTGGCGCACGAGCCGGGGATGCGGGTGGATGACGTGACGCTGGCCGTGACGACGATCTCCTTCGACGTCTCCGTCCCCGAGCTCTTCCTGCCGCTGGTGACCGGCGCCCGCGTCGTCATCGCCGGCCGCGACGACGTGATCGACGGGGTCGCGCTGGGGCGGATGATCGCGGAGCACG
>DASTVC010000301.1:0-4644 GCA_035759295.1 Longimicrobium sp.
CACGCCGGGCGCCCCGTGGTCACCAAAAGCTTCGACGAGGTGGAGTTCAACGAGCCGATCTACATCGGCGAGCTGGTGGTGGCGCATGCGTCCGTCAACTTCACCGGCCACACCAGCATGGAGATCGGCGTGCGGGTGATGGCGCAGAATCCCATCACCGGCGCCGAGCGGCACACCAACACCTGCTACGCCACCTTCGTCGCCCTCGACGAGCAGGGCCGCCCCGCCCGCGTGCCGCCCATTCTGCCGGAGACGGACGAAGAAAAGCGCCGCCAGGCAGACGGCCAGCGCCGCCGCGAAGAGCGCCTGGCCCGCCGCCGCAACCGGACCAAGCCCGCCGGGTGACCCGCGGCGCGCATGCATCGTGCGGCGCCG
Source organism: Longimicrobium sp. (assembly GCA_035759295.1). GTDB lineage: Bacteria > Gemmatimonadota > Gemmatimonadetes > Longimicrobiales > Longimicrobiaceae > Longimicrobium. Next base: position 376 of record DASTVC010000301.1, read on the forward strand.
CGCTGTTTTCATCCACCGATTCCGTCGATTCGATGATGCCCCACGCGGCGCCTGTGCTCCTCCCCCACCCTTGGCTCTCGGTGGAGCCGCTGTACCCCGGCGGCTTCTTTCCGCCGCTGCGCCCCAGGGCAGACGGCGTGCTGGGAGAGGCGGCCGCCGCGCGCCTTGCGACGGAGTGGCCCGCCGCCCGCTGCGCCGCCGAGCACGCCGCCGCGCAGGCGCTGGAAGCCGGATCGGCGGACGAGGAGGCGGATGCGCTGGGCGAGCTTGCGGCCTGCGCGCTCCTCTCCGGCCGCCCGGACGAGGCCGACGCCCTCTACCGCCGCATGCTGGATGGCGACGCAGGGCCGGCCCCCCGCTTCCGGGCGATGCTGGGCCTCGCCGTCCTCGCCGGCGTGCGTGGAGACTACGAAGCCGCGCTGGAAGCGATCGCCGCGGCGGAGGCTGCGGGGCCGGTCGCGGATGATGCCGATCTCACGCTGCTGCTGGCGAACCGCTCCGCCGTGCTGCTGGGGCTGGGGCGCCTGGACAGGGCGGAACGGGCGGGGGCGGATGCGCTGCGGGCGGGGCGGCGGATGAAGGACGACTACCTGGCCGCGATCGGCGGGTTCGCGATGGCGCTGGCGCACCTGGCGCGCGGCCGCCGCAACGACGCGCGCACGCGGCTGGCGGAATCGGTGCGCGCCTTTACCCGCGCCGGCGACGTGCTGCGCCAGGTGCAGTGCCACCACCTGCTCGGCGAGATCGCGTACGACGGCGAGGACCCCATCCGCGCCGGGGCGCACTACCGCGACGGCCTGGGCCTGGCGCGCTCCGCCGGCGCCGCGGGGACGGTGGAGCTGCTCACGTTGCGCTTCGAGCATCGCTGAACCGGAAAAGGTTCACGCGGAGGCGCGGAGATAAAAGATGAGGACGCGAAGACCAGCCAGTCTCGCGTCCTCTCCCTTTTTCTCCGCGCCTCCGCTTCCTCCGCGCCTCCGCGTGAGCCCTTTTTCCGTCGGCCTACCACTGCGGATTGGAGGCGAGCATCCGCTCCATGCGGTCTTCACTCAGTGGCTCGGCGAAAAGGAAGCCCTGGGCGTAGTCGCAGCCCATGCCGCGAAGGGCCGCCAGCTGCTCGCGCGTCTCCACGCCCTCCGCCACCACCTTCACCCGCAGGTTGCGCGCAAGATTGACGATGGCGTGCACCAGCTGCGCGCTGCGGCCGTCGCGGTCCATCTGGCTCACGAAGGAGCGGTCGATCTTCACCACGTCCAGCGGAAAGCGGTGCAGGTAGCCCAGCGACGAGTATCCGGTGCCGAAGTCGTCGATGCAGAGCACCACCCCCATCTCCCGTAGCCGCTGCAGCGTGCCCAGCGCCGGCTCCTTGTGCTCCAGCAGCACGGTCTCGGTGATCTCCAGCCTGAAGCGGTCCGCGCTCACGCCGCAGTCGTCCAGCGTGCGCATCATGTGCTCCGCCAGGTCCGGCCCGTCGAACTGGCAGGCGGACAGGTTGGCCGAGATGGTCAGGCGGTGGTGCCCGGCCGCGTTCCACCGCTGCACCTGCCGGCAGCACTCCTCCAGCGTCCACAGCCCCAGCGGGATGACGAGCCCCGTTTCTTCAGCGATGGGGATGAAGCCGTTGGGCGGAATCTCGCCGCGCTCCGGATGGTTCCAGCGCAGCAGCGCCTCGAACCCCTCGATGCGCCCCGTGTCCAGCGCCACGATGGGCTGGTAGGCCAGGCGGAACTCGCCGCGCTCCAGCGCGCGCCGCATGTCGCTTTCCAGCCGCAGCCGCGACATGGCCTCGGCGTGCATCGCCCGGTCGAACACCTCCAGGCGGTTCTTTCCCAGCACCTTGGCGCGGCTCAGGGCGGCGTCCGCGTTCCGCAGCAGCTCCTCCGCGTCCTCGTCCCCCGGCGTGGCCAGGGCCAGCCCCACGCTGGCGGTGGCGAACACCTCGTGCGTGTCGAGGGTGAAGGGGCGCGCCACTGACTCCAGCAGCTTTTCCGCCACGTGCGTGGCCTCCAGCGGGCCGCCGATCCCTTCCAGCAGCACGGTGAACTCGTCGCCGCCAAAGCGCGCCAGCGTGTCGCCGGGGCGCAGCGCCGCCTCAAGCCGCAGGGCGCACTCGCGCAGCATGCGGTCGCCCAGGCCGTGGCCCAGCGAGTCGTTCACCACCTTGAAGCGGTCCAGGTCCAGGAACAGCACCGCCGCCACCGCGTGGTCACCGCGGCGCACCCGCTCCGCCGCGTGCCGCAGCCGGTCGACGAAGAGGATGCGGTTGGGCAGGCCCGTCAGCGCGTCGTGCAGGGTGCCGTGCGCCAGCTGCGCCTCGGCCCGCTTGCGCTCGGTGATGTCGTGGATGATCCCCTGAAAGCCGGTGATGGCGCCGTCCGGGCCGCGCCGGACGGAGGCGGAGACCAGCGCGTCGATGGGCTCGCCGCCGCGGCGCAGCAGCCGCACCTCGTAGTCGCGCACAAAGCCGGCGCGGGTGATCTCGTCGCGAAAGCGCTGGCGCTCCGCGGGGTTCACGTACAGGTCGCCCACGGTGCCGGAGAGCAGATCCTCGCGCGTGTAGCCGAACATCTCCACCAGCGCCTGGTTCACCTCCACGAAGCGCCCGTCGAAGGTGGTCATGTAGATGGCGTCGCGCGACTCCTCGAACAGCTTGCGGTAGCGGGCCTCGCTCTCGCGCAGCGCCCGTTCCGCCGCGCGCCGCGGCGTGATGTCGCGCGCAAAGCCCTGGACGCCGCGCACCTGGCCGTCCTGCACCAGCGCGGTCTCCGCCAGCTCCAGCACCACCAGGCGGCCGTCCGCGTGGCGCACCTCGGCGGTGTAGTTGGACAGGTCGCCGGGCGAGCGCGGCGCGTGGGCCGTGGCCCCGTCCCCCTGGCCCCCGTTCCCCTCGTCCGGCGTCAGCAGCAGGTGGTACGGCCGGCCGAGCAGCGCCTCGGGCTCGTACCCCAGCACGCTGCGCAGCGAGGGGGACAGGTACTCGAAGCGGCCTTCCGTGTCGTGCACGTAGAAGAACACCTGCTCGCTGCCGGCCACCATCAGCCGGTACCGCTCCTCGCTGCGGCGCAGCTCCTCTTCCGCCCGCGCGCGGTCGGTGACGTCGCGGTTCACGCCCACGGCGCCCACGGGCTGGCCCTTTGCGTCCAGCAGCGGAACGACGAGCGTCTCGGAGACGCCGGACGAGCCGTCCTTGCGGGTAAAGCGGATCTCCCCCTGCCAGCGTCCCTCGCGCCCCAGCGCATCGAACACGATCTCGTTCAGCTCGTGCGCGCCCTCGGCCCCCAGCCACAGCTCCGGCCCGCGGCCCAGCGCCTCTTCGCTGGTCCACCCGTAGACACGCTCGGCGGCGCGGTTCCACGCCATCAGCCGGCCGTCCAGGTCGGTGATCATCACCGCGTCGTACAGGCTGTCGAACACCAGCGCCTGCCGCCGCAGCGCCGCGTCGGCCTCCTTGTAGGCGGTGATGTCGAACGCGGTGCCCAGCCCGGCCGGCTCGCCCCGGTACTCGATGCGGCTGGCGGTGTAGTCCACCCACCGCTCGCCGCCGTCCTTGCGCAGGATCCTGAACTCGTAGCGGGAGGGCACGGGCTCGCCGCGCTGGCGGGCCAGGCCCCGCTCGCGCACCAGGTCGCGGTGCTCGGGCGCCACGATGTCCCAGAAACGCATGGCCAGCAGCTCGTCGCGCGTGTAGCCCGTGAGCTGCTCGGCGGCGGCGTTCACGTACAGAAAGCGGGTGCCGCGAAAGACGAAGGTGGCGGCGGCGACGGTCTCGGCCAGCTGGCGGAACTGGCGGTCGCTCTCGCGCAGGGCGCCCGCGGTGCGGTCCAGCTCGGCGACGTCGCTCTGCAGGCGGTAGTAGCGGTCCAGCAGGTCGCCGCCGGCGGCTTCCGGCCCCCCGTTCCCCGGCTCCTGGGCGCGGCGGTACTCCGCGTCCACGGCCTGCAGAAAGCGGTGCCACTCTTCGGGAAGAGAGTCGAGGGAGCCCAGATGCTCCTCCACCTGGTGGCGAAGGAGGTCGTGCAGGTACAGGCCGGGCGGAAGGGCGGTGTTCATGGCCTGGGTGGGCGCGTACGCGGCCGCGCCGCTGCCGAAAAAGCCGGATTTTTGTGCCCTGCACCCAGTATAGGCGTGCACCCCGCTACTGTGCAAAGAAAATGCTCGCGCGGAACTTTTGTCTCCTCACGCACGCGCGCTTTCCCGGGTCATGGCATGCCGGTGCAGCGGTGTCCGGCGCCACGTTTTCACGAATTCGAGGTCCCGGCACCAGAGGCA
>DASTVC010000302.1:0-8212 GCA_035759295.1 Longimicrobium sp.
CGGGCCCGCGCCGCCGTCCGCGCGTCCTCCGCCGAAACCGGCTTGCTGGTGCTGGAGCTCGTCCCCATCGCCGCGGACCGGCCGCTGTCCGATGCCCTGCGGGTGCGCGTGGCTCCGGTAGTCTGGCGGGCTGGCTCGTAGATCCCCGGGTTTGGTCACGACGATCGATGGGCCAACCACGACAGGCGCGGAACGCATGCGGTTGAAGCCCCGTTCGGCGAGCGCAAGCGAGCAGAACGGGGCTTATCGCTTTACCAGCAGCGGGTTTACCCGCTCATCCCCGCGGCCCGGCCCGCGCCCCCTACACCCTCCGCCGTTCCAGGTCCTTCAACAGCACCCGCGCCGCGTTCCGCCCGCTCGCGCCCATGATGCCGCCGCCGGGGTGCGTGCTGGCGCCGGTGAGGTACAGGCCCTTGAGGTGGGATCGATAATTCGCCATTCCCGCCATCGGCCGCAGCCCGAACATCTGGTCCAGGCTCATCTCCACGTGCATCACGTTGCCGCGCGGCAGCCCCAGGTCGCGCTCCAGTGCCAGTGGGTGCTGAAAGAGCCGGCCGACGACCTTGTCCCGCGTTCCCGGCGCGTACCGCTCGAAGGTGTCGAGGATGTTGTCCGCCACCGCGTCGCTTATGTCGTCCCACGAACGCCCGCCGGAGAGTTCGTAGGGATAGTACTGCGCCCACAGCCACAGCACCTCGCCGCCCGGCGGCGCTAGCGAATCGTCCACGGCGCTGAAGGTCATGGCCACGATGGGGGGATCGCGCGCCGGCTCGCCGCGCAGAAAGTCGGCGTAGGCGTCCGCGATCTGCTGGCGGTCGCGGCAGAGCAGCTGCAGGCCGACCCGCGCCTCGCGCCCCGGCGACGCGGTGTACCGCACCGGCTCGCGCAGCGCCAGCCGCAGCACCGCGCCGAATCCGTTCCCCACGCGGATGGCGTCCGTCCCCGGCGGGCGGTGCGCCTCGGGAAGCAGCCGGCCCAGCGTCTCCAGCACGTGCGCGCCGCTCAGCACCGCGCGCGCCGTGCATCCCCCCTCCGCCGTCTCGATCCCCACCGCGCGGCCGCCCTCGATCACGATCCGCTCCACCGGCGCGCCCACGTGCACCTGCCCGCCGTGTGCCTGGATGTGCCGCGCCAGCGCCTGCGTGAGCATCCCCGAGCCGCCGCGCGGCCGCGCGATGCCGCCTTCGTGGTAGAGCGGCTGCCAGAGCAGGAAGGGCGCGGTGAGCGGCTCGTGCGGCGGCGGGCCGCTCTGCGCGGCCATCCAGACGAGCGGCGTCTTGACCTTCTCCTCGCGAAAGTAGCGATCCACCACCTCGCCGTACGGGCTCAGGATCGTCCGCAGCGCGCGCTTCCAATCCCCCTGCACCGCTTTTCCGAAGATGAACTTCTTCCCCAGCTCCAGCGGGCTGGGGACGCTGAGGAACGCGTCCTTCACCGTGCGCGCGAACGGGCGCCAGTCGTCCAGAAAACGGCGGTACGCCTCGCCCTCGCCGGGAAAGAGCGTCTCGATTCCATGGACGGTCTTGTCCACGTCGCGGTGGATGAACAGCGCGGTGCCGTCGTCGTACGGCGCGAAGAAGAGCGGGTCGAGATCGATGTACTCCAGCCCGTACCGCTCCAGCCCCAGCTCCTGCACGATGGGCGTGTTGCGGATGAGGATGTGCGCGCTGCCGCCCAGGTCAAAGCGGTAGCCGGGGACGATCTCCTCGGTGGATACGGCGCCGCCCGCCACGTGCCGCCGCTCGAACACGCGCACGCGGTACCCCGCCTGCGCCAGGTACGCGCCGCTGATGAGCGCGTTGTGCCCCGCACCCACGATGGCCACGTCGCAGTCCCTGTTGCGCCTCATCGCGCGGCCGCCGGCGATGGCTGCGCGGCCGATTTGCGGAAGGGGTGCAGGAAGAGCGTAAGCCCCTGCACCACCAGCAGGTTGGTCGCCAGGAAGAACGCCGCTTCCTCCAGCGGGAGCGGACCGAAGCTGATCCCCAGCGTCTGCGTTTCGCTGATGCGCCAGATGCCCAGGCGGATGGCGATCGCGTCCGCCATCCACAGGTAGAGCGTGGGGACGCCCACGGCGAGCGCGAACGTCCGCGGCGCGGCGCCGATGCGTCCGCCCGCCAGCGCCCACTGCGCCGCCAGCACCGGCGCCGCCCAGGCCAGGATCATCCCCAGGTACGTCCCCGCCTCCGTCCGCATCAGCCTCCACCCCCAGGCCGCCAGCAGCGCGTAGAGTACGGCGGGCCCCCAGCGGAGCGCGGGCGCGGTCGTCGGCGTCGCAGCACGCGGCGGCATCACCCGGTAGAACCAGAGGCCGGCGAGGAGCGGCTGCAGGATGAAGAACAGGTATTCCTCGACGGGGATCAGCCCGATCGTCCCGATCACCCGGTCCGGGCCGTAGCCCCACACGCCGCGGCGGATAAGCTCGCTGTCCCACGGCGTCGTGTAGATCAGCGCGAGAAGGACGACGCCGATCAGCGCCGGCACCGCCCGCGGCCCGATGCGCGGAAGCAGCCGACGCGACGTCAGGACGAGCAGCAGCGCGGGGGGGAGGATGAAGATCAGGTGGAACTGCAGGTACGTCATCGTCCCGCACCCGCCATCATCGGCACCGGCGCGGGGTGCGCGGGGCGGGGGACGATGCGCTCCAGCACCTTGGCCGACGACAGAACTCCGGGCACGCCGCCGCCCGGGTGCGTCCCCGCGCCCACGAAGTACAGCCCCGCCACGTCGTCCGAGCGGTTGTGATAGCGAAAATACGCGCTCTGCGTCAGCCGCGGCTCCAGGCCGAACGCGGCCCCATCCACCGAACGCAGGTCGTGCTCGAACTCGTTCGGCGTCAGGAACGACGGGCTCGTCACCGTGGACGTGATCCCCGGCAGCACGCGCCGGTCCAGCTCCGCCAGGATGCGGTCGAAGTACGGCTCCGCCTGCTGCTTCCAGTCGATCCCGCTGCGGTTGTTCGGCACCGGGGAAAGCACATACAGCGCTTCGTGCCCCGGCGGCGCGAGCGAGGGGTCGGTGCGCGTGGGGGCGTGCAGGTAGAGCGATGCATCCGGCGCCAGCCGCTTGCGCGTAAAGATGTCGTTCAGCAGCCCCTTGTACCGCTCGCCCAGGACGATGGTGTGATGCGCCGCGTCGGGAAACGTCTTCGTGCTGCCGAAGTAGGCCACGAACAGGCTCATCGACTGGCGCTTGCGGCTGACCGCCCAGTCGGTGTTCTTCCGCCGGTGCGCGCCGTCGATCATCCGCGTGTAGACGAACGACGGGTCGGCGTTGCTCACCACCACGTCCGCCGCGATCCGCTCGCCGCCCTCCAGGCACACCGCGGTCGCGCGGCCGCTGCTGACCTCGATGCGCTCCACCGGCGCGCTCATCCGCACCTCCACGTCCATCTCCTCCAGCATCTGGACGAGCCCGCGGACGATCTGCCCCGTGCCGCCCAGGGCGAAGTGCACGCCCCACTTGCGCTCCAGCCAGTGGATGAGCAGGTAGATGGACGTGGTCGTGAACGGGTTGCCGCCCACCAGCAGCGGCTCGAAGGTGAACGCCCGCCGCAGCCGTTCGTCCTTGATGTACTTCGCCACCAGGCCGTAGACGGTGCGGTGGCTTTCCAGCGCGATCATCTTCGGGATCACGCGCACCATGTCGCGCGCGCGGTCGAACGGCTGGTCGGCCAGCTGCGTGTATCCCACGTCGAAGATGCGCTCGGCGTGCGCGGCCAGCCTGCGGTAGCCGTCCACGTCGCGCGGGCTCATCGCCCGGATCTGGGCCAGCAGCCGCTCCTCGTCCTGCACGTAGTCGAACGTGCTGCCGTCATGGAACAGGATGCGGTAGAACGGGTCTACCGGCACCAGCCGCACGTAGTCCTCCATCCGCCGCCCCGCCAGCGCGAACAGCTCTTCGAGAAGATAGGGCGCGGTGATCACCGTGGGCCCGGCATCGAAGGTGTAGCCGTCGCGGCGAAAGACGCGCGCGCGGCCGCCGGGCTGGTCCAGCGCCTCCACCACCGTCACGTCGTATCCCATCACCCGCAGACGCACGGCGGCCGCCAGCCCGCCGAACCCGCTTCCGATCACCACCGCGCGAGGTGCCTTCACCATCTGCATCCAGGGGACAATTGTTATCGTTGCGGCCGGGGGTTTGCGGTCGCCATCGTAGGTCATCCGCAAACCTTGTGCAAGCATTGTACAACGGGGTATCGTACTTGCGGTGAGCGCCGGGGAACGTCTGCCGCACGAATCCAGCCGTGCGGCGTCCGCGCCTTTTCCAGCCGCAGGGTATGATGCCACGCCTCTCCCACTCCACCGCCGACCGCCTGACCCGCGCCGCCCTGGGGGTGCTGTGCGCGTTTACCGCGTTCACGCTGGCGGGATACGCCAGCTTTGGCCTGCATCCCCGGCTGCTGATGCGCTTTCCGGAGGCCGCCCCCATCTACGGCCTCGCCTTCCGCGGCTTCGCGGTGGGGCACGTGCTGATCGCGGGATCGGTGCTGTTCATCTTCCTCACGCTGCGCGCCGGGCGGCGCTGGCTGCCGGCGTTCGCGGCGCTGTACGGCATCAGCCTGTCGTCGGAGCTGCTGGGGACGAGTCTGGGAATTCCGTTCGGCGACTACGGATACACGCAGCTGCTGGGGATCAAGTGGTTCGGCCTGGTGCCGCTGGTGATCCCGCTCAGCTGGTTCTTCATGGCACTGCCCTCGTACGCGCTGGCGCTGCGGGCCCTCCCCGCGCCCGAGGCCGCCGGCCGGCGCGTGCTGCTCGCCTCGCTCATCCTGGCCAGCTGGGACCTGGCGCTGGACCCGGCGATGAGCTTCGCCACGAAGTACTGGGTGTGGGGCGAGGCGGGGCCGTACTACGGAATGCCGCTGCTGAACCTTTTCGGCTGGTACGTCACCGGCCTGCTGCTGATGAGCGCACTGGCGGCGCTGCGCGCGGAAAGCTGGATCCGCCCGCTGCCGCACCGCTGGCTGGGCGGATTCTACCTGGCCAACCTTGCGCTGCCGCTGGGGATGAGCGCAGCCGCCGGCCTGTGGGGCGCCGTCGCCGCCACCCTCGCGGCGCTGGGCGTGGCGTACGGCGCGGCGCGGCTGCTGGCGGCGCGGATGCCCAGCGCGCGGCTGGTGGAGGTGCGCGCATGAGCCCGGCGACGGCGGAGCGGGTGGATGCGCTGGCGGAGGTGCGCGCCGGCCTGGCCCTGGCCGCGGATCGCGCCGCGGAGGCCGGGATGCCGCGCCCCGCGTGCGACGGCCAGCTGCTGCGCCCGCTGCTGGCGTACGCCGCCGCGTCGGGATCCGGCGCATCGGTGGATGACGAGCTCTGGTGCGGCGCCCTGGCCGTGCAGCTGGCGCACGAGGCCTCGCTGGTGCACGACGACATCGTGGACCAGGCGGCCACCCGCCGCGGCGCGCCCACCGTCGCCGCGGCGAAGGGGATCGGCCCGGCGCTGGTGCTGGGCGATCACTTGCTGTCGTCCGCCTACCGGATGGCCGCGGCCACGGGGAGCCTGGCGTTCGCCCAGCTCTTTGCGCGCGCGGTGGAGCGGACGATCGCGGGGGAGCTGGCGCAGGCGCGCGCGGCGGGGCGACGGCTTTCGTGGGACGAGTACCGCGAGATCGCGATGGGCAAGGCGGGTGAGCTGATGGGGTGCGCCGTCGCGCTCCCCGCGGTGCTGCAGGGGCGGGCGGATGCGGACCACTGCTTCGAGCTGGGCCGGCGGATGGGGCTGATGTACCAGATGCTGGACGACGTGCTGGACTACTGCCCCGCGGCGGACACCGGCAAGCCCGCGCTGGGCGACTACGCGCAGGGCCGCTGGACCTGGCTGCTGGAGGAGCTAGAGGGGATCGACTTCGGCGGCGAGCCGGCGGGCATCGCCGCGCGGCTGCATGCGGCCGCGGCGGATGGGGATACGCCGCTGCGCCGCTGCCTGGCCCGGCTGCAGCGCGAGGCCGTGGCGCTCACGGGCGAGCTGCGCGCCGCCTTTCCGGGCGACGACGTGCTCCCCGCGCTGCTGGCGCAGTGGATGCACGGCGCGCGCGTGGCGGTGGAGCGCGAAGAGGCGGCGCGGCGGCCGGCGCCCGTCGCCGCGCGGCGCGCATCCGACCGGCTGCTGGCGCGGGTGCCCTCCGCGGCGGAATGGGGAAGCTACTTCGCGCTCAACAGCCGCTCGTTCCGCTTCGCCGCGCGCTTCTTTCCGCCGGGCGAGTGGGAGCGCGTGGCCCGCGTCTATGCCTGGTGCCGAGTCACGGACGACCTGGTCGACCTGCCCAAGGCGGCGGACGACGCGGAGGAGATGCTGGACGAGTGGGTCCATCTCACCCGCCGCGCCTACGACGGGGGATCCACCGGCATCGAGCTGCTGGACCGGGTGATGGCGGAGTCCGCATCCGCCAAAGTGCCGTTCACCTACGCGGCGGAGCTGGCGGAGGGGATGCGGATGGACCTGCGGATGCAGCGCTACGCCTCCATGGCCGAGCTGCGCGTCTATACGCACCGCGTGGCGTCGGTGGTGGGGATGTGGATCACGGAGCTGGCCGGCGTGCACGCGCCGCGCGTGCTGACGAAGGCGGGGGAGATGGGGCACGCCATGCAGCTGACGAACATCCTGCGCGACGTGGGCGAGGACTGGCGCCAGGGCCGGCTCTACCTGCCGGCGGATGTGATGGAGCGCCACGGTGTTACGGAAGATGCGCTCGCCCACATGTGCCGCGGCGGCATCCCGGAGCCCGCTTACCGCTGCCTGGTGGAGGAGCTGCTGCGGAGCGCGGAGGCCTCGTACCACGGCGCCTTTGCCGCCATCCGCGAGCTTCCGCCCGGCTTCCGGCGTCCGGTGGCCGTGGCGGCGTACGTGTATCGCGGAATCCACACCCCCATTCGCCGCGCCGGGCACGACAACCTGTCGCGCCGCGCCGTCACCTCCGGCGGCGCCAAGGCGCTGCTGGCGACGCGCGCGCTGTGGGACGTGTGGAAGCTTGAGCGCACCCCCGCCAGCGCCTTCGCCGACACGGAGGCGCGAGAGGCCGCGCCCGTGCGCCTGGCCGGCGCGTGAAGCGGGCGATTCTGGCCGCCGCCCTCCTTGCGCCCGCCGCCCACGCCGAAGCGCAGGCGCTGTCCCCGGCGGAAATCCAGGGTGTGCGCCAGCTGTACGGCGAGGCGCTCACGTCCGAGCGCGCCATCCCGCGCGGGCTGGCGGAGGTGGAGCGGCTGCGCGCCGCCACGCGCGATCCACACGCGCTCGCCACGCTGACGGCGTATCGCGGCGCGTTCACCGTCCTCCGCGCCAAGCACGGCATCTGGCCGCCGGATCGTTTGCGCCACACGCGCAATGGCTTGGCGGTGCTGGATTCCGTCGTCGCCGCGCACCCGCGCCACGCCGAAGCGCGCTACCTGCGGCTGATGAGCTGCTACTACCTGCCGGGGATCTTCGGACGCAACTGGTCCGTGCGCGACGATTTCGCGGCGCTCGCGCGGCTCTTGCCCTCCGTGCGCGGCGACTATCCGCCGGACCTGTACCAGGCCATCGTGCGCTTCGTGATGGAGAACGGGCACCCGTCGCCGGAGCAGCGGGCGGCGCTGCAGGCCTCGCTGGGCGCGGCGGATGGATAGCCGCTGGCACCCGCCCGCGGTGCGCGCCTTCGAGCTTTTCTTCCGGCCCTGGCGCGATGCGCGCGTCCGCACGCTGGTCGCCGGTCTGCCGCGCGCGCTGCCGGAGGGACCGCTGCTGCTGGCCGCCAACCACGTGAGCTGGTGGGACCCGTTCACGCTGCGTGAGGTGCAGCGCGCGCTCCGCCCCGGCGCCCCGTTCTTTACGGTGATGCTGGAGGCCGAGCTTGCGCGCCGGCCCTTCTTCCGGCGGATGGGCGTGGTGGGTCTGGACCCCGCCTCGCCCGCGTCGCTGCGCGCCTGCATCCGCCAGCTGCGCCGCCTGCTGGACGAGCATCCAGACGGCTCCATCTGCTTCTTTCCCCAGGGCCGCATCTGGCCCTCCTTCAAGCGCCCGCTCGCGTTTCGGCCCGGCATCGGCCTGCTGGCGCGTGAGCTGGCGCCGCTCGCCGTGCTCCCCATCGGCCTGCACGTGGAGCCCCTGAGCGCCACTCGCCCCACCGTCTTCGCCTCCGCCGCGGAGCCGATCTTCATCGACCGCAACCTGGACCTGGCCGAGGTCGAGAGCGCGGTGGCGCGGGAGATCGATGCCATCCACGCCTTCCTCTCCC
>DASTVC010000303.1:0-8742 GCA_035759295.1 Longimicrobium sp.
ATCAGAACGGGGGTAAGAAGGTTGTCGTTGCCCCCTGCTTCGAACCGCGGATCGCAGGACACGACGACGTCCGGATACAGATAGTCGTTCGAGGCCCCGGCCTTTACGCGCTGTGTGCTGCTGTAAACCTCGCACGGCCCACCTATCAAATGGCCCCTGAGCTCATACGAGAGCGCCGTCACGATCAGGTTGTGCGGACGCTTCGCGCCCGGCGACATCGCGATGATGTAGCCGTCGATGTACTCGCTCCGGAACTCGGCGTGGCGCTCGAGGGCGAGGTACTCTTCCGGGGTGTAGCGGCTCAGGGCTGCCGTGGCCATTCGCTCCTCTCGGACCGGGGTGCGTCCGAGTCTAGGGATGGGCGACGTAAACGCGCAAGTGGCTTTCACTTGGGTGCAACGAATGCGCCAGCGGTGTGCACAAAGTGTGCGGCGCTGCTCCATTCAGGATACGCAGCCCTCAAGTCCAGCGGAAGTGCGGCGTTGCACCCATTCCACCGCACGAACGCGGAAGGCCGCGGACGCTGGTGCGCCCGCGGCCTTCGCTTGCAATGCGCCAGCCTGGTTCCTGGTCGCTGTCGGTCAGGGACAGACGTTGATGTCCCACGTTTCCGGCTCCGGATCGGGGCAGGTGCAGGTCCAGCCACCGTAGGTCCGCGTGCATCCGCAGCTGCAGGTGTTGCCGCAGGTGTACGCGCACGTGAACTGGTTGCACGTGAACGCGGCCGTGGGAACCGGGCACACGTAGACCGAGTCTTCGGGCGGCGGATCGCCGCAGTCGATTTCGAACGTGTGGTTGCGGCCGTGCACGGTGCCGCGGCTCCACGCCCCCGCGCCGGTGTCGAACGTTTCGACCTGTAGCGCGTCCAGCTCCAGCCGGATCTTCTTCATCTTCCCCTCCAGGCCTGTAACAAGGCCGGCCAAAGGATCGTCATACCTTCCCGTACGAAACAATTTGTGGCGTCAAACGCAAATGCGCCAGCGTGTGATGATCGGTCCGATCAGCCGCGGATGCGCCGCATCCGGAACCGCTCTGCGTCTCGCCGCGGTGCCCGGTTGCCGTCCGGCTCGTCGTGCCAGGCAGTGGGAGCTTCGCTCAAGGGGCGGAGCCGCTGAGCGCACGCTTGATGTCCTTGCACACCCGCACCAGCGCCTCGTCCTGCTCCGGCTCGGACATCGTCTTCAACGGCCGGGCCGGGTCCAGGGCGGCCTGGTACCGGCCGATCGGCGTTTCGTCGTAGGAGCTGGCGCTGACGGGCACCCAGAACACCTTCATCCCGCCCTTCGCGGCCGCATCCAGCAGCGGTGGCAGCTCGTCCGTGGCGATGAAGTCGGAGTTCAGAAAGTCCGGGCTCACCAGCAGCACGGCCAGCCGCGCCGACGCAAGGGCGTTCGCGATCTCCGCGCGCCACTCATCCCCGGTATCGATCCGGGTGTCGTCCCACGCGGTCAGGGTCCCGGTGCGGAGGTACGGCTTCAGGTGCACCTGCAGGCGGCCGAGCCACGCGGCGTCGCGATGGCTGTAGCTGATGAAAACGTCGTTCCCCGCCTGCCGCGGCGGCACCTGCGCAGGCGCGGAGGCCGCGGATGCCGGCACGTCCCCCGCGTCGTGCAGCGTTTCGATCACGTATCGCTGATAGGGATGACCCACGGTCTGGCCGGGCTTCTTCAGCTCGAAGGGCTCCGGCCCCTTGTAGCTGGCAATCAGGTGCCGCGCGGCCAGGAACGTCATCTTGTCCGTAAGGATCCGCCGTCCGTCGCGCGCCTGGTTCATCAGGCTGGCGGCCAGGTTCACCGAGGTCCCCACCGCCGTAAAGTCGCGCACCCGCTCGCTGCCGATGGAGCCGATGATCACGCTGTCGCTGGTGATGCCGACGCCGACGTCCAGAAAGCCGAGCGACACGTTGTTCGTGGCGTCCCACCGGTCCCGCATGGCGTGGAAGCGGGAAACCATCTCCCACGCGCAGCGCACGGCGCGCTCGGCGTGCGCGCCGTCGCGGAACAGGGCCAGCAGGCCGTCGCCCAGGAACTTGTTCACCAGGCCGCCGTGCGAGAGGACGGCGTTCGCCAGCATGGAAAGGAACTCGTTCAGCAGTTCCTGCGTCTTTTCCGGGCGCGAGATGAGGTGGCACAGCTGCGTAAAGCCGCGCATGTCGGCAAACAGCACCGACATGGTCTCGTTCCGCGCCGGCGCCCGGACCTGCTCCAGCAGCTCCACGGGGCCGGTTTCGTGGCCGGCCGCGGAGTACAGGCCCATGTGGGCCAGCAGCGCATCGAACAGCCGCGCGTTGCGGATGGCGATGGCGGCCTGCGAGGCCACGTGCTCCAGCACCCCCACGTCGCGCTGATCGTAGCTCCCCGCGCGCTTGTTGACGATCTGCACGACCCCGATGCGCTTTCCCAGCACTTCCAGGGGGGTGCTGATCATGCTTTCGGTGGCCTTTCCCGTGTCGGCATCCACCTCCTTGAAGTGCTGCGGGTCCGCCTGCACTGCGTTCACCACCAGGGTCTGCCCGGTGCGGAACGCCTCGCCGCCGCTGCTTTTTTCGAGCGGCACGCCCTGGCTGTCGCGCCCCCAGCGCTCGAGCAGCATCTCCGCGTGCGGCCCGGTGGCGTGGGCAAAGTACAGCTTTCCCTCCGCTTCGTCGTACAGCATCACGCTGCTGCCCACCGAGTCCGTAAGCCGGTTCGCCGTCTCGAGCACGCTGGCCATGAGGTCGCGCAGGTTCACCTCCTGCGCCAGCGTTCGGTTGGCTTCCAGCAGGGCGAACAGATCTTCGGTGGAAAGGGATGCGGACATGGTGCCGCTGACCTGTGACGGGTGGCCGGCGAAAGCGGATGTCGCCGGAGGGAGGCGAATTGGGGGAGCTGCATCGGCTACAACGAAGCCGACGAACGTGTGGGCGACGACGCCCCCTGGCGCCCATCCCGGCCTCGGTGGGACCCGGGTACAGAGGATAGTCGGACAGGGGCGCCAGTTTTCGGTGGACGCGGACCAGCCCCTGCGCTCCGCTCACCTGATGATGCGGCCGATCGGCAGGCCGGCTGGCGGATTCAGGATAGCATCGTGGCGATGGCGGCCAGGGAGAAGAATGCGGCCGTGGACGACCCTCGCCCGCGGGCCCCGTCATCACCCGCCGTGATGCCGGGAAGGGGGTGCGTGGCGACCCGACAGGATGGAATCAAACTGCCCGGCGCACGGAGGCCGTGCGCCGGGCAGGAGCGAGCCGAGCCGGCTCTTTGCCTTACGGGCAGGGGGCACCGTTCCACACGGAGGTCACGTTGATCGTGCTGCTGCCCGTCGCGCCGAGCGCATCCGTGACCCGGACGGTGAGCGTGCCGGAGAGAGGGAAGTTCCCACCCCAGAGCTCGTCGTATCCCGTGCCGCCTCCGTTCACGGAGCTCCACTCGTAGCTGTACGGCGCCGTCCCGCCGGAGACGTTCGCCTCCCACGTGCACCAGTATTGGCTGCCGATCCGCCGCGGCCCACCGATGATGACGGTAAGGCTGGAGGCCGGGGAGACACTCGCGGTCCCGGCGAAGGCCGCCGCCGGCGGGGTGGCCGCGCCGTAGCCGGCGGCGGCGAGCGCGAGCAGCAGCAGGGGCATCAAACGCTTCATATTTCCTCCCGGGAGAACAATGAAGCCCCACCCGTTCGTGGAGGGGGCGGATCCCATGATTGCCGCCCCGAGCGCAGATTGTCAATATTCGTCTTAAAACGAGCGCATCCCATCGCACGGCCCGTGCGATGGGATGGACCGCTACGCGAAGTCGCGGAGGCACGGAAAGTCCTCTGCGCCTTCGCGTGAGATCATCCTGCCCCCGGACGCACACGAGCCGGGGTGTCCGGAGATCAGACGCCCACGGGCTCCGCGACGACGGGGCGCGCCGGGTAGTGGCTCTCCACGTAGTCGTCCAGGATGCGCATGAACTCTTCGGCGATGTGGTCGCCGCGCAGGGTGATGGCGTGCTCGCCATCCACGTACACGGGCGCCTTGGGCTCTTCGAAGGTGCCGGGAAGGCTGATGCCCAGGTTGGCGTGCTTGCTCTCGCCCGGCCCGTTCACCACGCACCCCATCACCGCCACCTTCATCTCCTCCACCCCCGGGTGCGCCTCGCGCCACATGGGCATCTGGTCGCGCAGGTACCCCTGGATGCTCTCCGCCAGCTGCTGAAAGTACGTCGACGTCGTCCTGCCGCAGCCGGGGCAGCTGGTGACCTGCGGCGAGAAGGAGCGGATCTCCAGCGACTGCAGGATCTGCTGTGCGACGTGCACCTCTTCCGTGCGGTCGCCCCCCGGCTTGGGGGTCAGCGAGACGCGGATGGTGTCGCCGATCCCCTCCTGCAGCAGGATGCTCAGCCCCGCGGTGGAGGCGACGACGCCCTTGGTCCCCATCCCGGCCTCCGTCAGACCCAGGTGCAGGGGATAGTCGGACAGCGGCGCCAGCTTGCGGTAGACGCGCACCAGGTCCTGCACCCCGCTCACCTTGGCGGAGAGGATGATGCGGTCGTGCGGCAGGCCGCACTGCTCGGCGAAGGCGGCGGAGCGCATGGCGCTCTCCGTCATCGCGTCCATCATCACCTCCTTGGCGTCCTTCCGCTCGAATTCCGGAAGGAGCGCGTTGGCGTCCATCATCTCCGTGAGCAGCGCCTGGTCCAGCGACCCCCAGTTGACGCCGATGCGCACCGGCTTGCCGAACTCGATGGCGCGCTCGATGATGGCCCGGAAGTTCTCGTCGTGCCGCTTGGCGCCCACGTTGCCGGGGTTGATGCGGTACTTGGCCAGCGCCCGCGCCGTATCCGGATACTTCGCCAGCAGCTGGTGGCCGTTGTAGTGAAAGTCGCCCACGATGGGTACCTCCACGCCACGCGCCTGCAGGAACTCGACGATGTACGGCACCGCGCGCGCGGCCTCGTCGTTGTTGACGGTCACGCGCACGATCTGGCTGCCGGCGCGCCACAGGGCGGCCACCTGGCGTACGGTGCCCTCGACGTCGGCGGTGTCGGTGTTGGTCATGGACTGCACCACCACCGGGTGCGCGCTCCCCACGGGAACGCCACCCACGTTCACGGTGACGGTACTCCTGCGCTGCATGCTCTGCATCTGCTTGTCCGCGGCTCGGTTGCGACTACGGCACCAATCTAACCTCGCGGCGGTTTGTCCGAAATCCGCCGCGAGAAACGTTTGCGTCCCCAGCCCATCCGCCGTAAACTGGCGGCTTCCCCGCGCGGAGTACCCGCATCCGCTGTCCCCGATCCCCAGCGAACCACGCATGACCTTCCGAATTCGCCGCCTGCTGCCGGCCGTGCTCCCACTCGCCCTGGCGTTCGCGCTTCCCCGACCCGCCGCCGCGCAGGTGGATACGGTGGCCGTCGTGGCCGACAGCCTGTACACCATTCGCCTTTCCGACGGCTCCGTGCTGTACGGGCGCGTCACGGAGCAGACGGCCGACGCGCTGACGGTGGAGACGCAGTCCGGCGCCACGGTGCGGCTGCGGCGCGACCAGGTGGTGTCGATCACGCGGCTGGCGGGGCGCGTGGTGAACGGCGAGGTGTGGGGCGACGATCCGCACGCCACGCGGCTGTTCTTTGGCCCCACGGCGCGCGCCATCCCCAAGGGGGAGGGATACTTCGGCGTCTACGAGCTGTTCTTTCCCTTCGTGAGCTACGGGGTCACGGACCGGTTCACCATCTCGGGGGGCACGCCGGTCTTTCCCGAGGCCATCGGCAAGGTGTTCTACCTGGCGCCCAAGTACGAGGTGCTGCGCACCCCCACGGCCAGCGCGGCGGTGGGCGTGCTGGCGCTGTTCGCCACGGAGGAGGTGACGGGGGGGAGCGCGGGGCTGCTGTACGGCGTGGGCACCTTCGGCACGCCGGACCAGGCGCTCACGGTGGGCGCCACCGTGCCGTTCATCGCGTCGGGCGACGACAGCGAGATCGGCGACCAGCCCGTCTTCATGATCGGCGGCGAGGCGCGGATGAGCCGGCGCACCAAGTTCATCACCGAGAACTACTTCATGCCCGGCGAGAGCGGCGCGCTCATCTCCGGCGGCGTGCGCTTCTTCGGCGAGCGGCTGAGCGCGGACTTCGGCCTGGGTGCGGGCTTCGGCGACGGCGACAACGCCTGCTGCCTTCCCCTGGTGAACTTCGTCTACAGCTTCTGAGACTCAGGAATCTCCTCACGGCTTGGTTTCCCGAGAGGGTGTTGCTGAACCGTCCAAAAGCGTTGACTTCCTGAGGGAGGTGCCGCTCCGCAAACTACTTTCAGGCAAAGGGTTGGCGCCGACCGAAGGACCTCGTCAGCCTGATTGAGGGACTTGAACGGATCCCGAGGGCTGGGCTTCGCGCGACCCGACAAAGATCCTTCGGTCGCGCGCAAGCTTCTGTGATTATGAAAGTTACGGGCGTGCGCTCCCTCAGGATGACAGTGCCGCCGGTGGCAGCCGGTAAGGTTTAGCAACACCCTCTGAGGGAGGCGCCGCGCCGCGGCCTGCTTCCATGGTGCAACCTGGCGCCGACCGAAGGATCTCGCCGGCAAAACCGGGGGGCCGGCTTCCAGGCCTGGATCTCAGCCTTGCGTGGGGGCAGACGAGGTCCTTTGGTCGCGCGCAAGCGGTCGTGTGTATCGACGTTCCGTGTGGCGCTCCCTCAGGAAGTCAACGCTGAGGTGATGCGAGAGACCAGATTCCCGTTTATCCCCTCTCCTACGCAGTGTGTGGGAGAGGGCAGGCGAGGAACGAGCCGGAGGAGAGCCCGCGGAACAAACCACGCCCGTCCGTGTCTCAGCCGCTCCGCACCGTGTGCGGAATTCTTCCCGAAAACACAGATCATCCCGGATGGTACGATGAACCTTCGCCTTACCGCGGCCGCCGCGCTCGCCTGCCTGTGTGCGGCCGCGCCCGCCGCCGCCCAGGACCTGGATTCCATCGCCGCGGCCACGCCGGTGCAGGCCATCTCGTTCCTCC
The DNA here is from genome assembly GCA_035759295.1 of Longimicrobium sp. Taxonomy (GTDB): domain Bacteria; phylum Gemmatimonadota; class Gemmatimonadetes; order Longimicrobiales; family Longimicrobiaceae; genus Longimicrobium. Next base: position 6,965 of record DASTVC010000303.1, read on the forward strand.
CCGTGCACGCCGCGTTCGGGTTCTACGCCGGCGACTACGAGCGCGCCGTGGGGCAGACGGTCACCGCCGGCGTGGGCGCGAGCTACTTTTCGCTGGACGATGACGAGGACGACGCCTTCGGCTACTCGTCCGTGGAGGCCAAGCTGCGCTACTACCCGTCGGGCGACGTGCTGAACGGCATGTCGTTCGGCCTGACCGCGGGCCCCACCTTCGTGAGCGCCGACGACGATTTCGACGGGACGACGGAGGCGGACGAAGACATCACCGCCATCGGCATCGGCTTCGAGATCGCCCGCAGCCACCTGATGGGGGTGGAGCGCCACTTCTACTACGGCTACGGCGCCGGCTTCAAGCGCCTGTTCGTGGTGGGGGGCAAGGAAAGCGGAGCCGAGCTGGCGCTGCCCACGCTGCGCCTGTCCATCGGCTACGCCTTCTGACGCGCGGCGGGGCGAACCGGTAGATTGGGGAGCGGGAGGGCACGGTGCCCTCCCGCTCTTTCGTTTATCCGCGGATGGAGGGCGTTCATGCAGGTGGATTTCGACGGGATGGTCCGCACGCTGGGCGAGCTGGTGCGCATCAACTCCATCAACCCCGCCTTCAGCGACGGCACCACCAACGAGCGCGACGTGGCGGCGTACGTGCGGGCCGCCATGGAGGCGCTGGGGATGGAGACGTACGTGCACGAGCCGGAGCCGGGACGCGCCAGCGTGGTGGGACGGCTGCGCGGCACCGGTGGCGGGCGCTCGCTGATGCTGTATGCGCACCACGACACGGTGGGGATCGAGGGGATGCCGGACCCCTGGTCCGCCGAGGTGCGCGACGGGCGGATGTACGGCCGCGGCGCGTACGACATGAAGTGCGGGCTGGCGGCGTGCCTGGCCGCCGTCCGCGCGCTGGCGGAATCCGGCACCCGCCTGGCCGGCGACCTGCTGATCGTCTCCGTGGCGGACGAGGAAGAGGCCAGCCTGGGGATGATGGACGTGCTGCGCCACCACACCGCCGATGCCGCCATCGTCACCGAGCCCACGGAGCACGCGATGGTGGTGGCGCACAAGGGCTTCTGCTGGATCGAGGTGGAGACGGAGGGGCGCGCGGCGCACGGCAGCCAGTGGCAGACGGGGATCGACGCCAACCTGCGGATGGGCCGCGTGCTGCGGCAGGTGGAGGAGCTGTGCGCCACCCTGGTGCACGCCGATCCGCACCCCGTCGTCGGGCCGCCGTCGCTGCACGCGGCCACGCTGCGGGGCGGCACGGGGTGGAGCACCTACGCCGCCAGTTGCCGCCTGCAGATCGAGCGGCGCACCATTCCGGGCGAGACGGAAGCGTACGTGGTGGGGCAGGTGCAGGAGATGGTGGATGCGCTCGCGGCGGAAGACTCCACCTTCCGCGCCACCGTGCGCCCCGTGCTGACGCGCCAGGCGTGGGAGGCGCAGCCGGGGTCGCGCATTACGGAGATCGTGAGCCGCGCGGCGCAGGGCGTGCTGGGCCGGGCGCCGGAGCGCATCGGCGCGCCGTACTGGATGGACACCTCGCTGCTGGGCGCCGCGGGAATCGACACCATCGTCTTCGGCCCCGTGGGCGAGGGGGCGCACGCGGCGGTGGAGTGGGTGGATCTCGAGTCGGTCCGGCAGACGGCCGAGGTGCTGGTGCGCGCCGCCGTCGACTTCTGCGGCGCGGCGGCGGGCACCTGATCGCGAGCGCGGATTCGGCAAAAGAATTGGCCTCACGCAGAGTGAGCAGAGTCAGCAGAGTTTTCTCGTGCCGTTTCCTCTGCCCTT
>DASTVC010000304.1:0-17279 GCA_035759295.1 Longimicrobium sp.
CGAGGAGGATGTGATCCGGCTGACCTACGTTCCTGCCTGATCTCGCGACTCGCCGGATGGAAATCGTCGGGTGTGGGGCGGGGGTGGGGGCTCCGGGGTATCGCAGCCGCGAGGGAAACTGATATACTCCCCTCGTTCTGCCGCGTCGCCGGCCCCTTGCCCACGTTTGCACTGCTCCGCATGGCTGACCAGGACCCCGACGCGCAGGAACACCTGGAACGCGCCGCCGAGATGGTGTGGGACGCCATCCAGCGCCTGGAAGAGGCCCAGCGCGTGCTGTTCAAGGCCGGCGACTGCTACGTGGGACAGGTCTACGGCGACGGCGTGCGCGCCGTCATCGAGGTCACCGAAGACATGGCCGACGCCGTGGGCGACCTGACGCAGTGCCACATCGAGATCGGCAAGATCGGCAAGCGCGACAAGGGCCGCGGCTGGAAGGATTCGTAAGGTCCGGCGGGATCGAACGGAAGGGGGCGGGCACCAGCGCGAGGTGTCCGCCCTTCTGCTTTTGGTATGGGACCCCAAACCCAGCGTTGACTTCCTGAGGGAGCGCCGCGCGGTACCCTTCCTTCACACAGGACCCGGCGCGCAACCGAAGGATCTCCTCTCCGGCTCCTCGGAGCCAGTCTTCAGCCACAGCATGCCTGGCCTCGCGCGAGCGGGTAAACCCGCCGCTGGGAAAGCGATAAGCCCCGCACGGCCGCTGGCGCGTCCATGCGGGGCTTCACCTGCTCGCGTGGGCGGCGTCCGCACTCCGTGGAAGGTCCATCGATGCAGGCGAGGTCCTTCAGGGTGTTGACGTGGCCGGTAAGAAGCGATCTCGTTTCGGCGTAGACTGACCAGACCGATCAGGATAGGTTGCGCACGATCGGCTGTATCCCTGACTCGTTGATCCACTTCTCCACGCATTCCGCACCCATGGAAGCGCTCTCCGTCCCGTTCACCAACAGCTCGTGGACCCCGGCGTACGACGGGCTCATCACCGTCCGCGGGGTTCTCGCCACGGAGGACGCCGGGCTGATGCTGGAATTCAGCTCCACGGAGAACTACTGGGGCGTCAAGCCTACGGTGGAGAGTGGCATCCGCGCGATCACGATCCCGTGGACGGAGGTGCAGTCCATCACGTATCGCAAGCGGCTGCTGGGCTGGGGCGGCTCGCTGGTGCTGCGGACGCGCACGCTGCGCGCGCTGGACGGCGTGCCCAACGCACGCGGCAGCGAGCTGACACTTTCCATCCCCCGCGCCGACCGCCTGCTCGCGCGCGACCTGGGCGCCACCGTCGAGATGGTCCTCGCCGACCGGCGCCTGGCCGCGCTGGACGCCGACAGCCCCCTCGCGCTGCCACCCTCCTGATCCACCTCACCCTGGTCCCTGTAACCTGTCCCCTGCCCCCTGCTTTTGACACGCCCCGGCGTCCCGTCTAAATTCCCCGCCTCTTTTTCCCGGCAAGGGGCAGGACACGGATGGAGCGTCTGACACGCGCGCGGCTGGACGAGATTCTGGAGCGGTGCCGGGGGCTGCGCGTGGCGGTGGTGGGCGACCTGATGCTGGACGTCTACCTCGTCGGCGCTGTCTCGCGCATCTCGCCCGAGGCGCCGGTGCCCGTCGTGGCCGTCGCGGAGGAGTGGGTCGCGCTGGGCGGCGCCGCGAACGTGGCCGCCAACGTGGTCGCGCTGGGCGCCGAGTGCGAGCTGGTGGGCTGTGTGGGTGCCGACGGCGCGGGGATGCAGATCCGCGACGCGCTCGCCAAGCTGGACGGTGGATCAGTCCATCCACGGCTGGTGGAGGATGCGGGCCGACCGACGACGACCAAGACGCGCGTCGTCGCCCGCCACCAGCAGGTGGTGCGCTTCGATCGCGAGCGCGACGACGACGTGGGCGCGGCGTGCCAGGCGGAGCTGGTCGCGGCGGTGCGCGCGGCGGTCGCGGCGGCGGACGCGCTGGTGCTGGAGGACTACAACAAGGGCGTGCTGGTGCCCGCCGTGATCCGCGCCGCCATCGACGCGGCGCGCGAGGCCGGCATCCCCAGCGTGGTGGACCCCAAGTTCCGCAACTTCTTTGCGTTCGCGGGCGCCACCGTCTTCAAGCCCAACGCCGCCGAGCTGGGCGCCGCGCTGGGCCAGCCGCTGGCCGCGGACGACGACGGGTGGCTGGAGGATGCGCGAAAGCGTGTGGAAGCGGATCATCTGCTGCTCACGCTGGGCGAGCACGGGATGGCGCTCAAGGGCGCGGACGGCCCGGCTTTCCGCATCCCCACCGTGGCGCGCGAGGTCTACGACGTCAGCGGCGCCGGCGACACCGTGACCGCCTTTGTCGCCGTCGCCCTGGCCGCCGGCGCCACGATGGAAGAGGCCGCCGTGCTGGCGAACCTGGCCGCGGGGATCGAGGTGGGCAAACCCGGCGTCGCCACCGTCACGCCCGACGAGCTCCGGGCGATGGTGCCGGCTTCGTCGGGCTCCGAGTAGGCCCCCTCCGGGCGGGTGGTGCAGGGAATTGGGCGCTTCGGACGGTGCGGCGTGGGACGGTGGGCCGCCCCCCTCCCCGGCCCTCCCCCGCAAACTGCGCGGGGGAGGGAGGTGCGACGCACCTCGCCGGAGCGGGATCGAAGTCCACCTCCCCCAGGGTTTTTTGGGGGAGGTGCGAGCCTAAGCGAGTAAGGGGGCGCCCTCAAGCGCCAGTTCGATGCCTGTCGTCGTGCCGTCGAATTCTCCCCTCTCCGTGAGGAACGAACGGGGAGGGGCCGGGGGAGGGGCACCGCGCCGGGCGCAGCTCGCTGCCGTTCGACGAGCCCAGCATCGCCCGAACGCCGTTGCAGTTCCGTACTTTCGTACTTCGTACTCTCGTACTTCTTTCGCGAAGCGAACCGACCATGCAGACCGTGCAAACCGACAACGCGCCCGCCGCCATCGGCCCCTACAGCCAGGGCGTCGTGGCCAACGGCTTCGTCTTCACCGCGGGGCAGGTGCCGTTCGACCCCGCCTCCATGCAGCTGGTGGAAGGCGACATCGCCGCGCAGACGGAGCAGGTGATGAAGAACGTGGCCGCCATCCTGCGGCAGGCCGGCGCCGACCTCTCGACGGTGGTCAAGACCACCGTGTTCCTGCGCGACATGAACGACTTCGCCGCCATGAACGAGGTGTACGCCCGCCACTTCGGCGACCACAAGCCCGCGCGTTCGACCGTGCAGGTGGCCCGCCTGCCGCGCGACGTGGCGGTGGAGATCGAGGCCGTGGCGGTTCTGCTGGACCGCTAATCGCAGCAGGGCCCGGGCGCCTCTCGCCGGTGCGGGGGGCGCCCGTGCTTTTTCCCGTGTTCAAACCGACTCTTCGCGAGCGAGCGATGCTGAATCCGCACATCTTCCGGCAGTACGACATCCGCGGCGTGGTGGGCCCCGACGTGACTGCAGAGGTCGCCGAGGGCATCGGCCGCGCCTACGCCTCGCTGGCGCGGCGCCGGCTCAAGAAGCACGACCCCGTGCTGGCGCTGGGGCGCGACAACCGCCTTACCAGCGACGAGCTGGCCGACGGCGTGCGCCGCGGGATGGTCGCCGCCGGCGCGCGCGTGGTGGACGTCGGGCTCGTGCCGACGCCGGCGCACAGCTTCGCGGTCTCGCACTACAAGCTGGATGGCGGGCTGCAGGTTACGGGCTCGCACAACCCGCCGCAGTACAACGGGTTCAAGATGACGCTGGGCGGCCGCTCCATCTACGGCGACTCCATCCAGGAGATCCGCCGGATGATGGAGGAGCAGGACTTCGAGAGCGGCGAGGGATCGGTCGAGAATCGGGAGGTGCTAGAGACCTACATCAAGGTCCTCGCCGGCAAGTTCGACATCGACCGCCCCATCAAGGTCGTCGTGGACTGCGGCAACGGCACGGGCAGCATCGTGGCCGTGGACCTGATCCGCGCGATGGGCCCGAACGTGGAAGTGACGCCCATCTTCTGCGAGAGCGACGGCACCTTCCCGAACCACCACCCGGACCCGGTCGTCGACAAGAACCTGGTGGACATCATCGCCAAGGTGAAGGAGATCGGCGCGGACCTGGGCGTGGCGTTCGACGGCGACGCGGACCGCATCGGCGCCATCGACGACAAGGGCGGCATCGTCCGCGGCGACACGCTGCTGCTGCTGTACGGCCTGGACCTGATCCAGAAGCACGGGCCGGGGCAGAAGGTGGTGCTCGACGTAAAGTGCTCGCAGCAGCTTACGGACGTGCTGGAAGCCAACGGCGGCGTGCCGATCATGAACGCGACCGGCCATTCGCTCATCAAGGAGCGGATGAAGGAGGAGCACGCACTGCTGGCGGGCGAGCTGAGCGGCCACATCATGTTCGGCGACAACTACTATGGGTTCGATGACGCGCTGTACGGCGCCATGCTGCTGATCGACATCGTCGCCCGCAGTGGCCGGCCGCTGAGCGAGCGGCTGGCGGAGTTCCCGCAGTTCGTCTCTACCGCCGAGCTGCGCTACCCGGCCACGGAAGAGACCAAGTTCGAGATTGTCGCCCGCGCCACCGAGCACTTCAAGAAGGACCACGAGGTGATTGACGTGGACGGCGCCCGCGTGCTGTTCGGCGACGGCTGGGGGCTGATCCGCGCGTCGAACACCGAGCCCGTGCTGGTGGCCCGCTACGAGGCGCGCACGCCGGAGCGGCTGGCGGAGATTCGCGGGCTGATGGAAGGGTGGCTGGCGGCCGAGGGCATCGGCGGCGCGAGCGACGGGCACTGAGGCCCTCACCCGGCTCGGGCCCTCACCCGGCTCGTTCCTCGCCTGCCCTCTCCCACAAACTGCGTGGGAGAGGGGATAAACGTCGCACTGGGGTGTGTGGCGCTCTGGTGAGTGTGGGCCGGGATGGTGGGCCGCCCCCCTCCCCGGCTCCCCCGCGAACTGCGCGGGGGAGGGAGGGTGCGACGCACCTCGTCGGAGCGGGATCGAAGTCCACCTCCCCCAGGGGTTTTTGGGGGAGGTGCGAGCCTAGGCGAGTAAGGGGGCGCCCTGCGGACGCAGTCCGATCCTTGTCGCAGCGGGATCGAATTCTCCCCTCTCCGTGAGGAACGAACGGGGAGGGGCCGGGGGAGGGGCACCCCGCGGGCGCCAGTTCGATGCCTGTCGTCGAGCCCCGGCCCGTGCTGTCCGCCGCGCCCCGAAGTCGTTGACGCGAAACGCGCTTGCCGCCTCCGTGCGGCGGGCATAGAATGTCGGCCCGCAACCGAGGGTTCGTGCAGAGCAAGACCGTCGTGATCGCGCTGGGGGGCAACGCCCTGGCGCAGCCGGGTGAAGAGGGCACCATCACCCAGCAGTTCAAGCACACGCGGGAGTCGCTGGGCGCGGTGGTGGAGCTGGCGCGCGAGGGGTGGCAGATCGCCATCGTGCACGGCAACGGGCCGCAGGTGGGCAACGAGCTCATCCGCAACGAGCAGTCGCGGCATCTGCTCCCCCCGCTGCCGCTGGGCGTGCTGGTGGCGTCGACCGAGGGGTGGATCGGCTACATGATCCAGCAGTCGCTGCAGAACGCCCTGCGCAAGGGCGGCGTGCGGCGGCAGGTGGTGACGATGGTCACCCAGGTGCTGGTGGACCCCGACGACCCCGAGCTGCAGCGCCCCACCAAGCCCATCGGCCGCACGATGGACGAGGCGACGGCGCGCTCGCTGGCGGCGGAGCTGGGCGGCGAAGTCGCGGAGACCAGGGGCGGCTGGCGGCGCGTCGTTCCCAGCCCGCGCCCCACGCGCATCGTGGAGTGCGCGATGATCCGCTCCCTGGTCGCCGAAGGCCACCTCGTCGTGGCGGCGGGCGGCGGCGGGTGCCCGGTGTACGAGCACGAGCGCTGGGGGCTGGAGGGGATCGACGCCGTCATCGACAAGGACCGCGCCGCCGCCATCCTGGGCCGCGACATCGGCGCCGACGTGCTGGTGATCCTGACGGACGTGGACCGCGTCTACCTGGACTTCGGCAAGCCCACGCAGCGCGCCATCGAGCGGCTTACGCTGGCGGAGGCGGACGCGCTCCTGGCATCCGGCGAGCTGGGCACCGGCAGCATGGCGCCCAAGGTGGAAGCCGCGGCCGACTTCGTGCGCCACGGCGGCACCCGCGCCATCATCGCGCGGCTGGAGCAGGGGAGGGAGGCGGTGGCTGGGACGGCCGGCACCGAGATCGTGGCCGGCTGACGGGCAGGGCAGTACGAAAGTACGGAGGTACGAGGGTACGGCGACGGCCCGGCTGCGGACGCGCAGGTGCGCGGGGCGCCGCACGCGCCCGGGCCGCCGAGTCCGCGCAGGCGGACTTTGCGCCGTTGTAGCGGCGAATTCATTCGCTCCTGCAGGCGGCACGGCACGTGGCCCGCTCCGTCGAGAACGTACTTTCGTACTCTCGTACTTTCGTACGTTTTTCGCAGGGCAAAGGCAGTAAATCACCCGGAACAGGGACAGTCCGTGAACATCCACGAATACCAGGCGAAAGAGCTGCTCGCCGCACAGGGGATCCCGGTCCCCATGGGCGAGGTGGCCACGACGCCCGAGCAGGCGGAGCAGATCGCCCGTAAGCTGGGCGGCGCCGTAGTCGTAAAGGCGCAGGTGCACGCGGGCGGCCGCGGCAAGGCCGGCGGCGTAAAGCTGGCCAACACCCCCGAGGAAGCCCGTGAGAAGGCACAGGCCATCCTGGGGCTGACGATCAAGGGGCTCCCCGTCGAGAAGGTGCTCATCGCCCCGGCCGAGGACATCGCGACCGAGGCGTACGTGGGGATCATCATGGACCGCGCGAGCAAGGCGCCGGTGTGGATGGTGAGCTCCGCCGGCGGCATCGACATCGAAGAAGTCGCGCACACGAACCCGGAGAAGATCACCAAGCTCCCGGTCGATACGCGCTACGGCTTTCTGCCGCACCAGGCGTACTTCCTGGCTACCAAGCTGTACACGGACGTCAAGCAGCAGCGCGCCGCGGCGAAGATCCTGGAGCAGCTCTACAAGGCGTTCGTGGAAGCCGGCGCGTCGCTGGCGGAGATCAACCCGCTCATCACCACGCCCGACGGCACGGTGAAGGCGATCGACGCCAAGTTCAACATCGACGACAACGAGCTCTTCCGCCGCCCCGCCATCGAGGCGCTGCGCGACACGTCGTCGGAGGAGCCGGCCGAGGTCACGGCGCGCGAGGCCAACCTCACCTTCATCAAGCTGGACGGCGACGTGGGCTGCGTCGTCAACGGCGCCGGGCTGGCGATGGCCACGATGGACCTGGTGAAGTACTACGGCGGCGAGCCGGCCAACTTTCTGGACATCGGCGGCTCGTCGAACCCCGAGAAGGTGGTGAACGCCCTCAAGATCATCACGGGCGACAAGAACGTGAAGGCCATCCTGTTCAACATCTTCGGCGGCATCACCCGCACCGACGACGTGGCGAACGGCATCGTGACGGCGACGAAGCAGATCGACATCCAGGTGCCGATCGTCATCCGCCTGACCGGTACGAACGAGGAGATCGCGGTGAAGATCCTGGCCGATGCCGGCTTTACTGCCATGACCGACATGGACGAGGCCGTAAAGAAGGCCGTCGCGCTGGCAAAGGGGGAGGCCCAGTGAGCATCTTCATCGATCAGAGCACCAAGCTCATCGTGCAGGGGATCACGGGCCGCGACGGCTCGTTCCACGCCAAGCAGATGATGGAGTACGGCACGAACGTCGTCGCCGGCGTGACGCCCGGGAAGGGCGGCCAGACGTTCGAGGGCTCGGTGCCCATCTTCAACACGGTGCAGGAGGCGATGGACGCCACCGGCGCCAACTCGTCGGTCATCTACGTGCCGCCCGCGTTCGCCGCGGACGCCATGTTCGAGGCCGCCGACGCCGGCGTGGGCTTCATCGTCTGCATCACCGAGGGCGTGCCGGTGCTCGACATGACGCGCGTCTATCCGTACGTCAAGGAAAAGGGCGCGCGTCTCCTCGGCGCCAACTGCCCGGGGCTCCTGTCCGCCGGCAAGAGCAAGGTCGGCATCATCCCCGGCCACATCACCCAGCCGGGTCCAGTCGGCCTCGTGTCGAAGTCCGGCACGCTGACCTACGAGGTAGTCTACAAGCTCAAGGGCGCGGGGATCGGCACCACGACCTGCGTGGGCATCGGCGGCGACCCGGTGAGCGGGACGAGCTTCATCGACTGCCTGGCCGCGTTCGAGGCCGATCCGGAGACGAAGGCGATCGTGATGCTGGGCGAGATCGGCGGCACGGACGAGCAGGAGGCCGCCGAGTACATCAAGGCCAACGTCACCAAGCCGGTCGTCGGCTTCATCGCCGGGCAGACGGCGCCTCCGGGGCGGCGGATGGGGCACGCGGGCGCCATCATCAGCGGCAGCGCGGGGACGGCCGAGGAGAAGATCCAGGCCTTCCGCGACAACGGAATCGGCGTGGCGCAGCGCCCGCTGGACGTCGTGGGCCTGATCCAGGCCGCGCTTTGAGCGAGAGCGGCAGTCGCGCGGGGCGCGAGGTGCGCCTGACGGAGATCCTCCGTCCGGAACACGTCGTGGCCCCGCTTCCCGCGGCTTCCGTGTACGAGGCCGTGATGCACCTGGCGCAGACGCTGGTGGGCACCGGCGACGTGGCGGATCCGGAGACGCTGAAGCGCAAGTTCAGCGAAAGCCGGGTGCGCGACCTGATCCACGTGGGCGACCGCGTGCTGCTGCCGCACCTGCGGACGGACGCGGTCGATTCGCTGCAGGTGGCCATGGGGATCGCGCCGCGGCCGCTCCCCGAGTCCGCGGACGACGTGGGCGCCGCGGCGCAGATCGTCGTTCTCGTCCTGGCGCCGTTGTCGGCGGCGGATCTGTATCTGCAGACGGTGGCGGCGCTGGCCAGGGTGCTGCGGCAGGATTCCGTGGTGGACCGGCTGGTGGCGGCGCGGTCGCCGGCGGAGGTGATGCAGATTCCGGAGATCCGGGAGATCATCATCGAGCCGCGGCTGCGGGTGCGCGACGTGATGACGCAGCGCGTGTGGCGTACGACGCCGGACTCGCCGGTGCAGGAGGTGCTGGACCTGATCGCGGAGCACCGGCTGCGGGCAATTCCCGTCGTCGGCGCCGACCGGCAGGTGCTGGGGATGGTGACGGACCGCGACCTGCTGCGCCACTTTCTTCCCGGCGTGCAGCGTCCGGCCGATGCCAGCGCCGCGGCCTGGAGTGAGACGCGGGTGCGTGACGTGATGTCGCGCTCCGTGATCTGCGTTTCCGAGGAGCAGGCGCTGGCCGACGTGACTTCCATGCTGGTGAGCAAGGACATCGAGCGCCTGCCGGTGGTGCACGAAGGCCAGCTCACCGGCTTTCTTACCCGCGGCGACATCCTGCGCAAGGTGTTCGGGTTCGCCGCTTCCCCCGTGGAACCCGTTGAAGAGGAATAGATCCCGATGAGCCGTACCTTTGCCATCATCAAGCCCGACGCCGTGCAGAACGGCCACGCCGGCAAGATCATCGCCCACATCCAGCAGGCCGGCTTTCGCATCCTGGGGATGAAGCTTACGCAGATCAGCCTTCCGCAGGCGAAGAAGTTCTACGAGGTGCACGCCGAGCGCGGCTTCTACGGCGAGCTGGTGGAGTTCATGTCCAGCGGCCCCGCCATCGTGCTGGCGCTGCAGGCCGAGAACGCCGTGAGCCTGTGGCGCGAGACCATCGGCAGCACGGATCCCGCCGAGGCCGCCGAGGGCACCATCCGCAAGCTCTACGCGGAGAACAAGGGCCGCAACGCCGTCCACGGCTCGGACAGCGACGAGAACGCCGACATCGAGATCGCCTTCTTCTTCGCCGGCACCGAGCTGGTGGGCTGATCCAGGGCTGGTTCTGGTGGATGGACGACGAAGGGCCGCCCTCAACGCGAGGGCGGCCCTTCGTGCAGGGGGGCGCGCCCCAGACCACCACGGGCTAAAGCCCGCGGCTGGAACTGCCATAAGCCCCGCCCTGGGCTCGCGGAGCTCGCCCGGCGGGGCTTCACCTGCTCGTTCTTCACGCTCCACATTGTCATTTCGAGGGAGCGCCGCGCGAATCCTTCCTTACCCCCGCACCCGGCGCGCGACCGAGAAATCTACTGTCGGAATTCTCGTGGCCTGATCCCGCGGACGATTCCCGGCGGACGCGGCCCGCGCCGGAAGAATCGGGGCGGGCCGCGATCACACCATCACATCACACCATCACACCATCACACCATCACACCATCACACCATCACACCATCACACCATCACACCATCACACCATCACACCATCAGCTCACGGCGCCACGATCGGGCTGCGCAGGATGAACACCTGGTCTGCGTCGTGCCAGGCGAGGCCGTCGGTGCCCCAGCGCACCAGGTGGCGGCGCTGGGTGGCCGGGTACTCGAACTGCATCGTGGGGGTGGAGAGCGTGTTCAGCACCCCGAAGGTGTTAATGTCTGACACACGGATGTCGTGATCCGTCAGAAAGAAGGCGCGGCCCGTCCGTACGTCCGGCCGCACGGCCGCGTCGATGGTCTGGAAATAGCCCGCCCAGTCGTTGTAGCCGGTGTCGATGACGCGGCCCTCGCCGGTGTAGAGCCGGCCCCCGGCGAACACCATGTCGTACCAGCGGTTTCCTACGTCCCACCCGGTGTAGGTAAGGGCTACGCCGGCGTCGTCCACCCGCATGGTGCGGAACCGGTTGGCGTTGGTCTCGGTGTCCATTCCGTGCAGCGTGGCGCCCCGCATGCCGAACTCGATCACGTTGCTGCCGGGCCCCGCGGCCGTGGCCGAGCCGATGGCGCCGCCCCACCCGTTGTAGACGGCCACCCCCGCGTGCCAGGGGCTGCAGCAGGTGCTCTTTCGCGCCACCGCCACCCGGTCCGGCCGGCCGGGGACGGCGGCCAGGTCTTCGGCCACCACGCCCCAGTCCAGCGCCACGTCCATGTCGATGTACCCCCACTGCAGGTTTACGCGGCGCACCCGGTTCTCGCCGTCCACCCCCACCCACAGGTACCTGCCGTCGTCCGTAAGGGCCAGGTAGCGCGGACTGTCGCCGACCCAGATGTAGCCGTCCACCGCGCCGGTGGAAGGGTCGATCACGGCCAGCTGGCTGGCGTTGATGCCGTCGTACACGGTGGCGTACAGGCGCTCGGTGACGGGGCTGTACACAACGTCGCGCACCGGCAACTCCAGGGTGAGCAGGGACGTTACGGACGCGTAGGGCAGGGGCCGCACCGCGACGGTGCCCACGCGGAACGGCTGGCCCCCGTTGTCCCCGAGGCTGCGCACCGTCACCACCCCCGTGCCGGGCGCCGCCACGTCCGAAGCCGGGATCCAGGCGCTGATGCGCCGCGCGTTGTAGACGGTGGTCTGCCGCGGCGAGCCGTTCCAGTACACCGAGTCGCCCGGGTTGAAGTTCTCCCCGTAGATCTCCAGCTCGAAGGCGGCGCTCCCCACCCGGGCACCGGAGGTGTGCAGCATGTAGTGCGTGCCCACCTGGAAGATGGCCGACGCGGAGGGGCCCGTGGTGGGATCGGGATTGAGCGCGGTGATCTGCACCAGGTCCGGCCACTGCAGCTGGTACGGGTCCAGGTTGAAGGTGACGCGCGTGTCGCTTTGCCAGGAAACGTTGACGTCTCTGCCGTTCCACTGGACGCGCATGCCGTACATGAAGTTGCGCCCTTCCAGCGTCACGGTTCCGCAGTCGCCGCCGATCTCGCACCAGTCGGGCGTCATCCCCGTGATCACCGGCGGCGGGTTGGCGACGACGAACGAGGCCGGGTCCGACATGTACATCATCTCCCCGAGCACCGAGACCGCGTACGTCCCGGCCTGGTACAGTTGGCCTCCGATGCTGACCGTGAGCGTGGAGTCGTCCACGAACGTGGTGGTCTGCGGCAGCCAGGGTTCGATCCACACGTAGGAGTACTCGTTGAACCCGCTGCCGCGGATGGTCAGCACCACGCCGGTGTCCCCGACCACGGCACTGTCGGGGGTGAGGGTGATCTGCGGAGCCATGTCGGCGCGCGGGCCCGCGCCGTCGGGCGAGAGGAGCGCGTCCGGTGCGCACGCCGCCATGCCGAGCGCGAGCAGCAGCGCCGCCGCGGCGCTCCGCATGTCACGGCGGATGCGCAGATTGTTGCGTAAAGCGTGTTTGTGCATGAGCAATCGGGGTGGCAAAGCGAGGAAGGATACCGCATGAAGCTACCCGAACAAAATACGAAGATCGCATGCGGATCGCAACAGTTTCTTTGTTCACGTCAGGGGTGAAAGCGACGGGTGGGCCGATAGCGCAGGATGGGGTCCTGCTCCGCGCGATCGATGCGGCGCGAGGCCTCGTACCGTTTCTACGGATTCCGTGTGCAGTCTGCAATGAGAATGGAACGCAGAGAGCGCAGAGAAGAAACGAGAGAGCGCAGAGGACTGACGAAGGTGTATCCTCTGCGCTCTCTCGTTTGAACTCTGCGCTCTCTGCGTTGAATCCTTGCCGACCCTGCACACCGAGCTGCAGGACTTGGTATCATACCATGACCGTCAGTGGACGGATCGCGTCTTCGCTGAATCGAATGACGAAGGGCCGCTCCTGCGCGGGGCGGCCCTTCGTGGATCGGCACGGTGCGGAAGACCGGTCCGCACACAGCCGGCAGAGGGGCGCCGGCCAACGCGGGCTTCCGCGGGACGATCAGGGGATCGGCTCGAAGCTGTGGCCTTCCAGCTGCCTGGAACGTGTGGGTACGCGGCCGCTGGCGGAGCATTTGATCGACGGATCCGCCGGGGGAGCCCTCAGGCAGGCTTCGTGGTTCCCCTGCTGCTCCCGAAAGGTTTCGTCTCAGGGCGTGCTCATCGCATCGCGTAGCTTCTGCTTCTCGCGCTTGTCCGTGCGCGATTTCTCTCGTTCTGCCCGCAGCTCCGCCCGCTTCGCACGGATCGCGGCTTCGTCTTCGGCCCTGCGGGCCTCCACGGCGTCGGCTTCGGCCTGCGCCGGGTCTGGTTCAGGTGCATCGGGCCCGCACGCGGACAGGCAGAGGCAGGCCAGGAGAACGGACGTGCGCATCGGGCGTAGTTTCATCATGGTTCCAGGTGGCAGGCGGGCGCCGGCATCAGCGGATCCCGCGGTTGGTGGCCTCTTCCGGGCTGATCACGTCGGGCGCGCCGCCCCAGGGCGTGGTGTCGCGGGCGCGCCTGGCGTTGCGCGCGCGCGGATACGCCTTCTCCATCCAGTGCGCGCACGCCCGCCGCGGGTCGGTGACGGTCATCCCGCGGGGCAATGAGTCCCGGTTGGATATCTTGCGGATGCACTTGCGGTACTCCGCCAGAGCCTGCTGCCGCGTCGGTTTTTCGGGCCCCGCTTCCGCGCGCCGCCGTGCCTCGCGAAAGTCGGTTTCCGCGCGGGTCTCGTAGTCCTTCAGATCGCCGCCCGTGTCGCACGCCGAAAGGCACAGACAGGCCAGAAGAGAGCAGAGTGTGCGCAGCGATACTCGTCTCATCACGAAAAATTCGCCGGATGGGAGATGGGAGAGTGCGACGAAGGAGGTCTGCACCCGCCACAAAATACAATCGCGGGGCCGAAAACGCACGTTTCTTCTTTCGGCCGTTGATCCGCTGAAAGATCGTCCGCGCGCTTCTTGCAGCGGGAGAGGGATGAACGAAGATTGAACAAGGGTGGCGCGGAGGATGGGATTCCGGATGCGCCGCGCAGACCGATCACGATCACCACACAGACCAGGCCATGGGCAGAATCAGCGGCGTGCTCGCCGTAACCATCCTTGCATTCGCCGCGCTGGCGGGCTGCTCGCCCAAGAACGGGGAGTCGGCGGATGCCGCCCCGGTTCAGGCGGCGCCCGGCCAGCCCGAGACGGGCGGCACCTCGTCGCAGCCGTGCACGCCGCTGGAGACCCGCGCCCCCAACGGCGCCGACCAGCAGCCCGCGTCGCCGGGGCAGACGCGCATCTGCGGCGTGCGCTCCAACGTGGCGTTCGACGTACAGGTGGTGGCGACCGGGCTGGCCAAGCCGTGGTCCGTGGAGCCGCTTCCCGACGGCGCGCTGCTGGTGAGCGAGAAGGGCGGGCAACTGCGCATCGTCTCCGCGAACGGCCAGATCGGCGCGCCGATCGCCGGGGTGCCGGCGGTGGACGCGCGCGGGCAGGGCGGGCTGCTGGACGTGGCGCTCAGCCCCAACTTCGCCACGGACCGCACGATCTTCTGGACCTTTACCGAGCCGCGCGACGGCGGCAACGGCACCAGCGTGGGCCGCGGCGTGCTCTCGGCCGACCGCACGCGGCTGGAGCAGGTGCAGGTGATCCTGCACACGCAGCCCACGTACAACAACAACATGCACTTCGGCTCGCGGCTGGCGTTCGGGCCCGACGGCAAGCTGTACGTCACGATGGGCGAGCGTTCCGACAACGCCACGCGGCCGCAGGCGCAGGATCGGGGCAGCCACCTGGGCAAGACGCTGCGCATCAACCCCGACGGTACCGCGCCGCGGGACAACCCGCTGGTGGGGCAGGCGGGCTCGCTGCCGGAGATCTGGTCGCTGGGCCACCGCAACATCCAGGCGTCGGCCTTTGACGCGCAGGGGCGGTTCTGGACCATCGAGCACGGCACGCGAGGCGGGGACGAGCTGAACCACCCGGAGCCGGGAAAGAACTACGGCTGGCCCATCGCGGCGTACGGCATCGAGTACCGGGGCGGACAGATCACCTCGGCCCTGGGCGCCGCGACCACGCAGCGCGCGGGGACGGAGCAGCCCGTGTACTACTGGGACCCGGTGATCGCGCCGTCGGGCGCGCAGTTCTACACGGGGAACGCGTTCCCTGCGTGGCGCAACAGCCTGTTCATCGGCGGCTTGGCGTCCATGCGGCTGGTGCGGCTGACTCTCGAGAACGGCCGCGTTACCGGCGAGGAGCACCTGCTCACCGACCGCAACAAGCGAATCCGCGACGTGCGCCAGGGCCCCGACGGCGCCCTGTACCTGGTGACCGACGAAGACAGCGCCGAGCTCCTGCGCATCGCGCCGCGGCGGTAGCGCCGGGTCTCACGCAGGAAAGCGAAGACGCGGAGGGGATGTCGGCCTCCGCGTCTTCGCGTTTGTGCGTCTGGCGGTCCTGTCTCGGCGGTTGAAACCGCGGCTGGAACATCACGAAGTCCGCCTTCGCGGACTGTTGCCGATAGCCCCTGGGCGCGACGGCGTGCAGGGTGACAAACCCGCCGGATGCATTGCCCCGGCTGCGGACGCGCAGGTGCGTGAGACGCCGCACGTGGCCGGGCCGCCCAGTCCGCGCAGGCGGACTTTGTGCCTTTCCAGCTGCGATTTCAATCGCCGGGACGGAGGTCGCCGCGACGGGTGGGTCTGGCCTCCGCACCGGTCATCGTCGGCTGGTTGTTCTCGCACAGCTCTTACCCAGGCTGCGCCTCCCGCGCGCCGGGGATGAAGCCGAAGAAGACGTCGATGGAGCGGATGCGGCCGCCAGCGAAGCGCAGAAGCTCGGCGTTGTGAAAGGTGCCGCCCTCCTTGCCCTCGGTCTCGTAGATGACGACGACTTCGTCTCCATCGACGAAGGTCTTCATCGGAAAGCGGAAGCGGAACTCGCCGGCGTGCGGAAAGCAGTGCGAAAAGTACCGCGCCCGGTCGATGTGATCGTCCCACGGGCTGGTGAAGGTGAAGTCGTTCGCCAGCAGCGCTTCCAGCGCCTCGCGGTCCGCCTCCTGGTAGACTTCGTAGTAGCGCCATGCCAGCTCTGCGATCTCAGGCATCGGCGACCCTCACCATGCGGGTAACCGGGATACCGGGACGGGCGTTCCAGGCGGCGGAAAGCTCGTCGGCGTAGCGCACCAGCAGGTACTCGGTGCGCGGTTGCACGCGGCAGGCGTCGTTGCCGCAGGCAATGCGGACGCTCTCGGCCAGCCAGGGCGACGCCTGCACCGTGGCGGCGTCGCCGCAGAAGGGGCAGGGGCGCAGCGGGCCCACCACGGCACGCGGCAGGGGAAGGGTGCTCTCGTCCAGCATCATGCTCGATCGCTCCGGGTTGCGGGGCAGGGCTCAGCTCGCGAAGTCGGGGGTGGGGGTGCGCACGGCGTCGGCGCGGCCCCTGGGCTCCTCCCAGTCCTCCTGCCGCCCCAGCGCCGTCTCGTCGAGCATGTAGTACGACCCGCCGATGGTCTCCAGGCCGCGCGCGTACACCGAGTAGGTGTGGTACACGGTGTCGCCGACGCGGATAAACGAGCTGCGTCCCGGCCGCTCCAGCGCCTCACCCTCCGTCGACGGCCAGGCCTCGCCCCGCTGCTCGTATTCTTCCTTCGTCCGATAGTTGTAGACGATGGGCTTTACCCGCTCGTCCAGCGTGACGTTGAAGTCGTAGTTGAAGTCGCTGCCGTACGACGAGTACCAGGGAAAGGTCCACCCCTTCTTCGCCTTGTACGTCTCGATCTTTTCGATCGGCGCGCGGGAGACGTAGACGAAGGTAGTGTCGCGTGTGTTCACGTGCCGCAGGTGCCCCCTCGACATCTCGTCGGCGCCGGCGGAGCAGCTGGGGCAGCCGTCCACCCAGTCGGGGTGGAACATGAAGTGGCCCACCATCAGCTGGCTCCGCCCGGCAAACAGATCCAGCAGCGTGGCCTTTCCCTCCGGCCCCTCGAAGATGTACTCCTTCTCGATCCGCACCATCGGCAGGCGGCGCCGGTCGGCCACCAAGGCATCGCGCAGCTTCGTAAGCTCCTTTTCGCGCTGCAGCAGCGCCACGCGCGCGGCCAGCCACTCGTCCCGTGAGACCACCCGCGGCAGGTTTTCGGCGATCTGCGTCATCTTGCGAAGCACTCCTGTGGGTGGCGGTGGAGCCGGTCCGATCTTCGGTGTTTCTTCGCGCCGCACATGTATATGTTCGCGGCCGCGTCCACGCAACAAAACATCTGGCGTGGACGCGCGGTTACGCGATCACGGTGCGCAGCGAGGGCGCGCGGCGGGTGCCGCGCGACCGGGCGATCACGGCGTCCAGGCTCCACGCGCCCGGGCCGGCGGCCACCAGGTAGAGGAAGAAGAAGCAGTACAGCACCGCGGGTACGCCGCCGTTGGTGGCGGGCCAGAACGCCGTGGGCTGGTGGAACTGGAAGTACGCCACCGCCATCTCGCCGGCCAGGATGAACGCGGTCGGCCGGGTCAGCAGGCCCAGGAGGATGAGGAGCCCGCCGAACATCTCCAGCAGCCCGCCGATCCCCATCTGCGACCACAGCTCGATGGGCGGCATGTTGGGCATGGGGTTGGCCGGGTAGCCCAGGATCTTCATGGTGCCGAAGGTGACGAACATTCCGCCGGCGACGATGCGGAAGATGGCCAGCATG
>DASTVC010000305.1:0-6218 GCA_035759295.1 Longimicrobium sp.
GTTCAGCAGGGCGCGCGCGCCCGGCAGGCGCTGTCGGAAGCGCGATCGAATTCTCCCTCCCCCGCGCAGTTTGCGGGGGAGGGCCGGGGAGGGGGGCGCCGGCGGACGCAGTTCGATGTCGGCCGGATCGACCCTCGGGGCCCTCACCCCCGCCAGGCCTTTCGCTCGTTCCTCGCGACGGCTGGCGACCCCTCCCCCAAACTGCGGGGGAGGGGTGGTGGAGACAGAGGAAGTGCTGTCGGAAGCGCGATCGAATTCTCCCTCCCCCGCGCAGTTTGCGGGGGAGGGCCGGGGAGGGGGGCGCCCGCGCAGCGGCGGCCGTAAAACCCCGCCCGAACATGATGGTCTGAGGTGATCGAGAGGATCCGTCCCCTCGATGGAGCTGATCCGATCAACCCGGTTCTCGCCATCTTCGGCGCGGACCCCATCCGCCCACGCCGAACGGGGGAGGAGGCACCGATGGACGTTGATCCCGGCCTGTTCGGCACCGACCTGCGGCTGCTGGGCGACCTGGAGCGCCAGAACAGCCGCGGCCCCGGCACCGACCTGTGCACCCGGGAGCGCCCGGAGCGCGGGTACCCTGGGGAGCCGCCGCCCCGCGACCTGCAGACGGTGTCGGGCGTGGAGAACCTTCAGCAGGCGCTGCTGCTGCGCTTTCTGACCCCCATGGGCGACCTGGCGCCGCTGGGGCACCCGCGCTACGGCTCGCGCCTGTTCGAGCTGGTGGGCGAGCTGAACAACGAGACCTCGCGCAACCGCGCCAAGATGTACGTGCTGCAGGCGCTGGCCGAAGAGCCGCGCGTGCAGGAGGTGCTGAGCGTGACCGTGGGCGTGCACCCCGCCATCCGCGAGCAGATGGAGATCCGCGTCGCCCTGGTCGCCATTCGCGAGGCCGCCGTGCTGAACCTGGTCTTTCCCTTCTCCCTGGCCGCAGGAGAGTCGCCGTGAACGGCGAGACCGTATCGCTCATGCAGCGCCCCTACCGCGAGGTGGTAGAGGACGTGCTGACCGCCCTGCTGGGCGGGGTCACCAACGAGCGCATCGAGTACGACCTCAAGGCCGACCGCTACCCGCTGGCCCGTCCCGCCAGCGCCGTGCGCGCGGTGGACGGCATGCTGTGGGTGACCGGCGCCGACGGCAGGGAGCAGCTTGCGCGCTACTCCTTTGTCCGCGAGACGGACTGGACCTTCAGCGACGCCGACAACGAGCTGGTCTGGCTCCCCGGCGGCCGCCAGCCCGCGGACGAGACCACGTTCGACGTGGACTACCTGCCGCGCGACGCCCGCTCGCCCATCACCGACGTCAACGTGGGGAGCGTGGCGCGCACCGTCACCGAGGCGGTGGCGCGCGAGATCGCCGTGGTCTGGGAGCAGGTGAACCAGGCGTACCGCTCCGGCTTCCTGGAGACGGCGGAGGGCAGGTCCCTCGACCTGGTCGTAAGCATCCTGGACCTGCACCGCCGCACCGGCGAGCACGCCGCGGGGCTGGTCACCTTCTACCGCCCCCCCGGCGCCGCCGGCGGCGACGTGGTGATCGCCGCGGGAACGCGGCTGGGGACGGAAAAGGGCGGCGCCGCCTTCGAGGTCAGCGAGCAGCGCGTGCTGCAGCGCGGGCAGACCCGCATCGACGTTCCCGTGCGGGCGGCCGTGCGCGGGCCGGCGGGCGTGGTCCCCGCGGGGGCCATCACCACGCTGGTGCGGCCCATCGAGGGGATCGACCACGTCACCAACGCCGAGCCCACCCTCTTCGGCGCGCCGGACGAGACCGACGTGCAGCTGCGCGACCGCGCCCGGACCGCCCTCCGCGCCCTGGGAAGCGCCACCACCGCCGCCCTCAAGGCCGCCGTGGAGCGCGAGCGCGCCGCCGTGGTGGAGATCTGGGACCCCGCCGGCCCCATGGCCCGCCGCTCCGCCCCCGGCGAGGTGACGCTGCTGGTGGAGGCGGAGCCCGAGCGCTTTGCCCAGGTGCTCGACGCCGTGCAGACCACCCGCGCGGCGGGCGTGCGCGCCACCGTGCAGGCCCGCTACGTCTACCTGCGCCCCCGCATCACCGCGAAGACCGGGGGGATTCCGGCCGACGCGGTGGCCCGCGCGCAGGCGCAGGCCGTCGCCGCGCTGCAGGGCTACGTGGACGCGCTCACCTCCGGCGGCGACGCTGTGGGCAAGGACATGCTCAAGGCGCTGGAGGCCGTGCGCGACCTGCGCGAGCCGGCCTTCGTGAGCGTGGCCGTGTGGGTGAGCGACACCGAGCGCGCGGACGCGGAGGCCGTCGCGCAGGCGGTCGTCGCCTCGCTGGGGTCCATCCCCCCCGACGGCGCCACGCTGGAGCGCGCCCTGGCCGATGCGCTGGGCAGCAACGCCCCCACGGCCCCCGCCGGGGGCCGCCTTCCCGCTCCGCAGCTGGTGGTGAACGCCGACGGCGTCCCCGCCACGGACGCCGAGATCGAGAAGGGCGAGTTCAGGGTGCTGGCGACGGTGGAGGGGCAGAAGTGGTGGGTGGTGCTGGACATGTCGTCCACCGACGTGGTGGTGGTGGAGGCCTGATGCCCACCAAGACCGAGCGCATCCTGGCCCTGCTGCCGCGCACCTTCCGCGCGCACCCCCGCCCCACGGCGCTGCACGCGCTGGCCGAGGCGTTCGGGGGCGAGCTGCTGCGCGCCGAGAACGCGCTCGCGGAGGTCATGCAGTCGCACTGGGTCGACCACGCCGACCGCGGCGCCGACGCGGTGGACGACCTGCGCCGCATGGCCGCGCTGTATGGCCTGGCGCCGCGCCCGCGCCCGATGCCGGAAGAGACGGTGGAGGAGTTCCGCCAGCGCCTCAAGCGGCACGTGCGCACCTTCATGGACGGCACCGCCACCGTCCGCGGCGTGCTGCGCGTTACCGCCGACGCGCTGGCCCTGCGCATCGACGACGAGCACCTGGACGCGTGGTGGAACCGCACCGGCCCCGAGCCCACCCTGGTGCGCCCCCGCGCCGACGACGCGGCGCGCGCCCTGTTCGGCGTTCCCCACGCCGGCGTCCGCGGCCACCCGGCCTTCGCCGCGCGGGTGCGGGGCCCCGTCCTTTCCGGTGCCGGTGTGGACCTGCGCGAGGGCGCCCTCCTGCGCCTTTCGGTGGATGGGGCCAACGCCGTGAGCGTGGACTGCGCCGCGGGGGCGGAGAATCCGTCGCGCGTCCCCCTCTCCGCCGTGGTCGATACCATCAACGCCGCGCTCGGCGCCGACATCGCGTCCGCGGAGGACGGCCGGCTGATCCTCTCCTCCCCCACCCGGGGCGCCGGCTCGTCCCTCGAGGTGCTGGAGGTGCGGGGGGACGCGGCGCCCGTGCTCCTGGGACTCCCCGCGCGCATCCACTGGGGGCGCGCGGCGGTGGATGCGGAGATCCGCGGGACGGTGGATCTCCCCGATCCCATCGACCTCTCCCTGCGCCGCTACCTGCGCATCGCGGTGGATCGGGCGCGGCTGGCGGAGGTGGACTGCGCCGGTCCGATCCCCGCCGCCACCCCGCTTTCGCACGTGGTGGACGCGATCAACGACGCGCTGGGGCCCGTCGCCTCGCTGCACGGCGTGCGGCTGTCGCTGCGCTCGCCCGCGCACGGCGCCGCGGGGAGCCTGTCCATCCAGGAGCCGGGCGCGCAGGACGCCGCGCCGCTCCTGCTGGGCGACGCGCCGCGGCAGGCGGAGGGGCGCGACGCCGCGCCGGCGGAGATGGTGGGCGCCGTGGCGCTGGGGCCGGAGATCGACCTCTCCGAGGTCTTCGCCCTCCGCGTGCGCCAGGACGACCGCCGCGCGGTGACGGTCGACACCGCCGGCGCCGACCCCGGCCTCACGCGTCCGGACGAGGTCGCCGCGCGCCTGGCCGCCGCCCTGGCGCCGGGGACGGCGAGCTTCGACGGGCGGCTGCGGCTGTCGTCCGGCAGCGCGGGCCCGGACAGCCGCATCGAGGTCCGCCCCGTCGATTCCGCGGAAGACGCGGCGCCGCGGCTGCTGGGGATCCGCCCCCGCCTGTTCCAGGGCGCCCCGGCGGCCCCGGCGGTCCTGCGCGGCACGGCGGAGATTCCGGACAACCGGCGCCTCCACGTGCAGCCCGGCGCCCCCGCCGCCACCGCGCTCCCCAAGACCGAGGCCGGGAACGCGGTGGAGGTGGACCTGCGCGGGCCGCGGCGGCTGTACGAGTTGGAGGGCACCGGCCTGCAGGGCGCGCGTCTCTTCGCGGACCCCGGCGACGGGAAGTTCGTGGCCGTGGGGGCGGACGGGACGTTCGGAGGGGCGGATGCGTGGACGATCACCGAGGCCGGCGGCACCGTGCGCCTCCCCCTGATCCAGGCCACCGGGCTGCGGATCAGGGCGACCCGCCTTCGCCTCGTCGGCCCCGCCGCGGAGCCGCCGCACGTGACGGCCGTGGTGGTGAGCGCCGGCGTGGACGTGCGCGTCTACGGGCGCCTGCTGCTGGCGGTGGACGGCGGGCGGCCGGTGGAGGTGGACCTGCGGGCGGGCGCCGCCGATCCGGAGCACGCCACCGTCTCGGAGCTGCGGCGGGCGATCGACGCGGCCGTGGAGGCGGCGGGCGGGGACTGGATCGCCTCGGTGGAGGGGGAGCGGCTGGTGCTCACCTCCGCCACCCGCGGCACGGCGGGGAGCATCGACCTGCGCCCGCTGGAGACCGTCACCGCGCTCCCCTTCCTGGTGCGCGCCTACGTGGTCAGCGAGGCGGCGTCCGTCCTCCTGGGCGTCCCCACGGCCCGCGCGGCGGGGACGGAGGCGGAGCCGGCCGTGCTGGCGGGGGCGAAGGACCTGTCGCGCGGCGTGGACCTGCGCGTGGACCGCTGGCTGCGCGTTCAGGTGGATGGACATCCCGCCGCCGACATCGACTGCGCGGCCGGCATCCCCCGTCCCCGCAACGCCCTGCCGGAGGAGATCGCCCGGGCCGTCAACGCCGGGCTGCGCGCGGTGGACCGGGAGCTGGACGGCGGGGCCCGGGTGCACGGTGGCCGCCTGTCGATCACCTCGGCGTGGAAAGGCGCCGCGGCGCGCGTGGCGCTGGAGCCGCCGCGGCCGGAGGACGCGCGCGAGGCGCTGTTCGGCCGGGAGCCGGGGGTGTGGCGAGGCCACGACGGGCGCCGGGTGACGTTCGCGGGGACGGCGGACCTGTCGCGGGGCGTGGACCTTTCCGCCGCCGACCGGCTGCGCGTCTTCGTCAACGGCTCGGAGCGCGAGGTGGCGTGCGCCGGCGCGGACCCGGCGCACACCACGCTCCCCGAGATCATCACCGCCATCAACCTCGCCTTCGGCGACCTGGTGGCCCGCAGCGACGGCGCGCACCTGGTCCTCTCCACCGCCGCGCCTGGCGGGGTGCTGGAGATCCGCCCCCCGTCGCAGAAGGACGCCACGCGCGCGCTGCTGGGGATCGACGCGCCGCGCACGTACACGGGCGACCCGCCGCTCCGCGCGGAGGTGCGGGGGACGGATCCGCTCCCCGCGACGATGGACCTGCGCCGCGCCCGGCGCCTGCGCGTCGCCATCAACGGCGCCCCGCCGGTGGACGTCGATATCGCCGCGGGCGCGGAGGACGCCCCCGCCGCGACGCCGGGCGAGGTGAAGGCCGCGATCGACGCCGCGCTCGGAGCGGGGATGGCGGCGCTGGACGCGAGCGGACACCTGGTGCTGGCGACGGCGGAGACGGGCTCCGGCGCGCGGATCGAGCTGCTGGCGTACGAGAGCGGCGACGCCCGCGCGGCCCTCTTCGGCGGCGATGTGGAGCCCGAGGCCGTGGGCCGCGCGCCCACCCCGGCGATCGTGAAGGGCACGCCCGACCTGCGCCAGACGGCGGACCTCTCCCTCTCCCGCACCCTGCGCATCGCCGTGGACGGCGGGCGCCCGGTGGAGGTGGAGATGACCGCCGCCTACCCCGAGCGCGCCGAGGTGCACGAGGTGCTGGCGGCCTTCGAGCACGCGCTCCCCGGCATCGCTTCCGTCACCGCGGACGGCGAGCTGGTCCTCGCCTCGCCGACGACGGGGGAGGGAAGCCGGGTGGAGGTTCTCCCCGTCCGCTCGCTGGACGTGGTGGAGTTCCCCGCCGCGCCGTACACCGCCGCGCCCCTCACCCTGCGCCACGACGGCAACTCCGCCGAGCTGCGCAACGACGGCGCCTCCGACGCCGCCGCCGTCGTGGAGCTGCGCGCCCCGCACGGTTCCGCGTCGCCCGCGCTGGTGAACC
>DASTVC010000306.1:0-2012 GCA_035759295.1 Longimicrobium sp.
GACGGCGTCCCCGAGGTGTGGGCGGCACAGTACCATACCCTGCCCCGAGGCGGCCACAGCTGGGACGTGCGGGCGTACGACCGCGACGGGCGCACGATGTACCAGGTGACGGCGACGGGCTCCGACCGCGAGTACTCGGCCTCCGTGGAGCAGAATCCGGCGATGAGGCAATGGCTGGGCGCCCGGGTGGACCGGCTGGAGGCCTCGCTGGCGTCGGCACCGGCGGGGACACGCCGTTGACGCTTTCGCCGCTGGACCTGGTCATCGTCCTGGCGTACGTGGCGTTCGTCGCGGCGCTGGGGGGCGTGCTGGGCGCGAAGCAGAAGGACGCCGGCGACTACTTTCTGGCGGACCACGCCATCCCCTGGTGGGCCGCCTGCTTTTCCGTCGTCGCCACGGAGACCAGCGCGCTCACCGTCATCAGCGTCCCCGCGACCGCCTACACGGGCGACCTGTGGATGCTGCAGCTGGCGGCCGGCTACCTGATCGGCCGCATCGCCATCTCCGTCTTTCTGCTCCCCCGCTACTTTCGCGGCGAGATCGCCACGGCGTACGTGCTGCTGGAGCGCCGCTTCGGCAACGGCACGCGGCGGCTGGCCTCGCTCGTGTTCCTGGTGACGCGCGTGCTGGCGGACGGGGTGCGCATCTTCGCCACGGCCATCCCGCTGGCGGTGATCGCGCGCATCCCCGTGTGGCAGAGCATCGTGGCCATCGGCGTGTTCACGCTGCTGTACAGCTACTACGGCGGCCTGCGCGCCGTGGTGTGGGTGGACGTGGCGCAGATGTTCATCTACATCGTGGGCGGGATCGCGGTGCTGTGGGTGCTGATCGGGCTGATCCCGGGCGGATGGCAGGGGATCACGAGCGCGGCGGGGGAGGCGGACAAGCTGCGGATCATCCACCTGGACGGCGGATTCGGGAAGGGGAACTGGCTGCTGACGGGGATCGTGGGCGGCGCGTTCCTTACGATGGCGTCGCACGGGGCGGATCACCTGATCGTGCAGCGCCTGCTGGCCTCGCCCTCGCTGCGGGACGCGCGGCGCGCGCTGATCGGCTCGGGGATCATCGTGTTCCTGCAGTTCGCGCTCTTCCTGGTGATCGGCGCGTCACTGTGGGTGTTCTACGAAGGACGCGAATTCCCGCAGCCGGACGCCGTCTTTCCGACGTTCGCGGTCGAACATCTGCCCTCCGGCGTCGCGGGCCTGGTGGTCGCGGCCATCCTGGCGGCGGCGATGTCGTCGTCGCTCAACGCCTTGGCGGCGGTGTCGGTCCACGACCTGTACGTGCCACTTACGGGGCGCACGGACGACGAGCACCTGCTGCGCGTGGGCAAGCGCTTCACGCTCGTCTGGGGCGTGGTGATGATCGCCGTCTCACTGGCGTTCCAGCTGGTGGCCGCGGGCACGCCGCTGGTGGTGATCGCGCTGCAGATCGCCTCGTTCACCTACGGCGGCCTGCTGGGCGGATTCCTCCTGGGATTGATTTCGAAGCGCGCGGACGGGCGCGACGCGTTGACGGGCATGGGCATTGCCATCGCCGCGATGGCCTCGCTGTGGGCCGCGCAGCAGTTCGGCGCGATACCCAAGCGGGTGGATACGCTCTGGTTCGCGCTGCTGGGCTCCGCGATCACGGTGGGCGTGGGGATGCTGAGCGCGGCGCTGCGGGGGCGGCCCTCCCCCGGCGGGCCCTCCCCCGGCCTCGCCTAGGCTCGTCCACCCCCTCCCGCAAACAGCGCGGGAGGGGGGATAAACGTCGCACACGGGTCCGGGGCGCTGCGGGGGGATGGAGGCGGGATGGTGGGCGCCCGCGTCTTCGACGCGGGGCCCTCACCCCCGCCGGGGCCTTTTGCTCGTTCCTCGCAACGGCCCGGCGACCCCTCCCCCAAACTGCGGGGGAGGGGTGGTGCACGGCAGCCTCCGGAGCGGGATCGAATTCTCCCCTCTCCGTGAGGAACGAACGGGGAGGGGCCGGGGGAGGGGCAACCCCGCGGACGCAGTTCGATGCCATTCGAC
>DASTVC010000307.1:0-2037 GCA_035759295.1 Longimicrobium sp.
TGTAGCCGCGGTTTCAACCGCCCCGGTGGAGACCGGCGGAAACGGGTCCGGCTGCGGACGCGCAGGCGCATGGAACACCGCACACGGCCATGCCGCCGAGTCCGCGGAGGCGGACTTTGTGACGTTGTAGCCGCGATTTTAATCGCCCCGGACAGACCCGGCGGACTTACCCTGCTGGCGGATAGCAGGGTACCCATTGGAATCGAAATTGGCATCCATCGACACCGCCGCCGGACCATGTAGATTTCCCGATTGACCCCGCACCTTCCCCACGCTATCCTCCGTTCGTCGGCGTCCTCTGCCTCCGTAGCACCCTCCTCTCCGCGCCCGCCCGGGCGCACAGATCCGCCCGATGACCGAGCTGTCAGACCGCCTGGCCACCCTGTCGCCGGCCAAACGCGCGCTGCTGGAAAAGCTGCGCGGCGGCCCGCCCATCCCCCGCGCGCCTGACGGCCCCGCACCGCTCTCCGCGGAGCAGCGGCGGCTGTGGTACGTGCTGCAGCTTGCCCCCGGCTACCCTGTCTACACCGTCCCGCTCGGCCTTCGGCTGCGCGGGCCGCTGGACGTGGACGCGCTCTGCGACGCGCTGCGGGAGCTGGTGGCGCGGCACGAGATGCTGCGCGTGGCGTTCGTGGAGCAGGACGGCGAGCCGGTGCAGATCGTCAACGACGGCGCCGCGTTCACGCCGCGGCGGGTGGAGGTGGCGGAGGACCAGTGGGCGGAGTCGGAGGCGCGGTGGCAGGCGGACGAGCTGGCGCTGTCCACCTTCGACCTGGGCGCGGGGGAAACGTTTCGCGCCGTGGTCGTGCGGGTGGCGGAGGAGGAGCATCACCTGCTGATCGCGTTCCATCACCTGGCGGCCGACGGCTGGTCGGCGGCGGTGCTGCTGCGCGAGCTGAGCGCCCTCTACGCCGCGCGGGCCGCCGGCGCATCCGCCGATCTGCCCGCGCCGGCGGTGCGCTTTCGCGACTGGGCGGCGTTCCAGCAGCGGCCGCGCGACGGGGTGGATGCGGACGAGGCGTTCTGGCGCGCGGAGCTGCACGGTGCGCCGCACGTCCTGGAGCTCCCCGCCGACCATCCCCGGCCGGCGCTGCAGAGCTGGGAGGGCTTCAAGCACCCGTTCGGCATCGCGCCGGAGGTTACGGAGGCGCTGGAGGCGGCGGCGCGGGCGGAGGGGACCACGCTGTACGTGGTGTTCGCCGCGGCGTACGCGCTGCTGCTGTCGCGCTACGCGGGGGCGGAGGATTTTCTCGTCGGCACGCTGCTGGCCAACCGGCCGCGTCCGGAGCTGGCGGACGTCGTCGGCTTCTTCGCCAACACGGTGCCGCTGCGGATGCGGATGGAGGGCGACCCCACGCTGGGCGAGTGGATCCGCCGGGTGCACGGGATCGTGGCGGATGCGCAGCGGCACGGCACGCTGCCGTTCGACCGCATCGTGGAGCTGGCGGAGGTGCGGCGCGACTTCAGCCGGCCGCCGCTGGTGCAGGCGGTGCTCACCTTTGCCGACGGCCCGGCGTCGTCGCTCGCCATCCCCGGGGTGGAGGTGGAGCGGATCGAGATGGATTCGCGCACCGCCATCTTCGACCTCACCCTCCAGGTGGAGCGCCACGGCGACACCCTCGCCGCCGCGCTGCAGGCCCCGGAGACGCTGTTCGACGAAGCAACGGTGCGGCGGATGGCGCGCCACCTTCGCTCCATCCTCGCCGCCATCGCCGCGGACCGAACGATCCCCATCTCCCGGATCACGCTGGCGGATGACGAGGAGGTGGCGCAGGTCGCGGCGTGGAGCGATGGAGGCGCGGCGCTGCAGGAGGATGGCGTCATCCACCACCTCTTCGGGGAACAGGCGCGGGAGCGGCCGTTCGCCGCGGCGGTGGTGCACGGGCACGCGGACGTGACCTTCGGAGAGCTGAACCGCCGCGCCAACCGCATCGCGCACGGGCTGATCGCCGCGGGCGTGCGACGCGGCGAGTGCGTGGGCGTGTGCATGGCGCGCACGCCGGCGCTGATCGCGTCCATGCTCGGCATCCTCAAAGC